>NZ_JAMQUU010000001.1:0-5934 GCF_025594975.1 Turicibacter sp. T129
GAAAGATGTGGTTAAGGGAGCCTATCGAGGACTTGAAATTACTTATGATAAAAATCCAATTATTACAAAAAAAATGTATCAAGAGAAAAAGGATTATTATAAAAAACTAGGTTTAAAAGTAGGAGATAAAAATCCTAACTTTGATATGTATCACCCACATTTTCATGTGCTTATCGTAGTGAATAAATCATATTTTACAGATAAAATCTATTTATCTCAGGAAGCGTGGCGAGAGCTTTGGGCGAAAGCTATGCGACTTGATTATTTACCACAAGTAAATATTAAAAAAGTAAAAGGTAATACAGCTGAAGCAGTTGCGGAAACGGCGAAGTATGCGGCTAAAGATAGTGATTATGTGATTGAGAAAAATATAGATTTATCAATGAACGTGGTTGAAACGTTAGATTATGCGTTGCAAGGTAGACGTTTAGTGTCATTTAGTGGGATTATGAAAGAATGGCATAAAAAATTAAATTTAGATGATACAGAAGATGGTGATCTAGTGTATATTGATTCTGAAAAGGATGAAGAATTAGAGGGCGAAATGACACTTGAAACGTATGCCTGGAATGTGGGTTATATGAATTATGTGAGAGTTTAGCAGGAGGGGTTTAGAATGGAAAAAACAATGAGAGAAAAATATTATTATTGCGGTGGTTGTAAAAGATTTCATCCGTATGATGGGCATACTGAAGTCAATCGTAAGCTATGTTTCTTTTGTGAAACGATAAAGCCAACAACAAGAAAAGTTGGAAATTCAGAGATTGGATACACTCAAATTTGTAGTGAATGTCGTAAAGAATTTTTTAGAGAGCAAATGTAAATTTGTTCTTTTTTTTATCATTTTTTTGTAAAAAAATAGAAAAAATGATATTTTTATGCAATTATATGGTATTATAGTTATGTAATTTTTGGTAAAAAATCAAAGGGAGGATAGAGTTATGAAGAAGAAAACAGATTGGGTAAAAAAAGTTTCTTTATTAGGGTTATTGATTACAGCAGGAACAGGATTAAACGCTTTAGCTGCTACAAATTCAGTTGCAGATAATATGGGTGTTTCTACTCAAAAGCCATCTTTTGAATCATCGTTAGAATCGTTAGAAAGGGGAACTAAGATTCCTACTGCTGAATGGCATTCTTCTAATGGTGCTTATTCATTTTCTGGATCAGCTGAGAAATCAACTTTATATACTGAGGTATATTTAACTGGAGATACTTATTATGATGTTTCTGTGACGAATAAAAACTCTTCAGCTTTAAGTGTTCAAGCTTATAAAAAAGCTACTTTTGGAGCGGATCAAAAAGTAGGTGTTACGCAGACAGTAAAGGGACAAAAGAGTGTAAATTATACTTTAACGAATAATTTAACTGCTTCAGATAAGGTTTATTTAGAATTTAAAGCACCATCTCATTTTGAAGGATGGATTGAATAGAGGTTGTTATGTTATGTCGAGTACGTTATTAAAAGTAATCGCTCTAATTAGTATGTTTATAGATCATTTATGGTATTTTATTCCTGATATGCCATATTGGTTTCATTGGATAGGGAGAATTTCTTTCCCTATTTTTATTTATTGTTGTGTGTTAGGATATATTCACACAAAGAATAAAAAAAGATATTTTTTACGGATTTATTGTTTGAGTTTAGTTGTTGGATTCATTAATTACATGTACATGACTGATGTTAATTTGAATTCTATTAGAACTATTTTTATAACTTTAATACTTATGTATATATATGATCAATTTAAGAATAACCATAAAAAAGCTAATTTATTGTTATTTTTCTTTTTAGTGTGGCAAATTTTAACTTCATTTTTGTTAATTTGGTTGGCTGGCTTTTTAACTGATGCGCCTTTATTTATGTTAGCTACATTGTTTGGTAATGTTTTAAATTTAGATGGTGGAATATTATTTGTTATATTAGGATTATGTATGTATATATTTTATGATTCAAAGACTAAATTATCTATTTCATTTTTTATTATAACGATAATATACATGATTTTATATAATTCTCCTTTACTCCCTCGTATAGCTAGTTACTTAATGTGGAATGAACAATTAGAATATTTATATCCTATATTTACTGGATTTTTTAATATGATATTCGGAGCACACCCCATATCTGTAACTAATGATATAATTTTCGGTAATCCTCAATGGATGATGTTGGGATCACTATTTATAATCTTTTGTTATAATGGAACTAAAGGAAGAGGATTAAAATATTTATTTTATGTATTTTATCCACTTCATATGATAGTCTTGTATATAGTAAGTTTATCTTTATAATTTCTTATAGTTTTGATATTTTAAAGTTTTAAAAAAAGTTCTACTCGCATATGCTGTAACCATAAGAGTTACAGCAATTAAACTGGGAGAAAAATATTTTATTTTTTAAAAATTATTTTAAATTTTTTAAGGCAAACTTTTAAAGTTTGCTTTTTTTATTTTTCAAAAGTTCACAATTGGACACATTTATTTTTTGAAGATTTTTTCAAAAAATATTTTTTTGCAGGACAAAAAAAGTGTGCGTGTGATAAAAAAATTTTAACAAGGGTTGAGAAAATTTTTTGTCAGTTGGAGAGAGAAAAATTTAAAAAAGTGAAACGTAAATTTTTGACTTTGGGAATTTTTTTGTTAGGCTGATTTGCCGAAAGGCAACTCAAAGCGAAGCGACAAGAGTTGTTTTTCGCAAATGCCTAGTCACAAAAAAATGGGACCCACTGTCCAAAAATTTTTTTAAATTTTTTATTTTTGAGAAAACTTTATGCCTAAAGGGGGCGTAAAGTTTTTTAATTTTTGATGGAAACCAACTGCGTAAAGGAGCAGATCGGTGACATCAAAATCGGCGGATTCGCCGAAGTGTTTTTAGTCATTACTCTATGCTGAATAGAGTAATGACTCACCACCCATAGGTGGTGCACAGCCCTCGGCAGAGCTCTACATTTTGATACAACGTGTCAAAATAACGGTAGAGTTCTTTATTTTGTCATTCTTTCAAAATTCTTCTTCCTCTCTCCTCATGTTTTGTGCTAAAATTTGAGGTATTGAATAGGCGGTGATTTTTTTATGAGTGGTCAGATGACGATTAGTTTTAATAAAGCCAATATCACTAGTTTGGCACATAATAATCGTGAGAATTTATTTGGAAATCCGGACATTGATTTGGAACGCGTTAAAGATAACATCACTTATGTAAAGTCGGATATTCGGGAAATGTATCATGAAATTTTTGATCAAGCAGTGGCAGATTATAACGCTAAGCAAAAGAGAAGTGACCGAAAGATCGATGATTATTTTTCAAAAATTTTGCACGACAAAAAAACTCATCATCAACAAGAGTTGATTGTGGCAGTTGGTTGTAAAGATGAAAACACAGAAGAAATTTTTGAAATGAAAAAAAATATTTTGGATGAGTACATGAAAGGATTTCAAGAAAGAAATCCAAATTTAAAAGTTTATAATGCAGTCATGCATCTTGATGAAGCAAACCCACATTTGCATATTAACTTTGTGCCAGTTTATGAAAGTAAACGTGGATTGAGTAAGCGAGTGGGATTTGATAAAGCGATTGAGCAACAAGATGGATTAACATTTGAGCGTTGGCGAGAAAATGAAACTGGTGTAATTGAACGCCAATTAAAAGAGAAAGGCATTGAGAGGCAATATAAAGGCTCACACGGATATATGAAGGTGGCAGAGTATAAAGAGTATGCCGAGAGCTTAGAGACGCTTAAAAGCGAAAAAAACACGGTTAAAAATGATTTGAATGAGATTAAAGGCGAGTTGGAGCAAGTAAGGAGTGAATTTTTAGTCACTGAAAAGGAATTTAAGAAAAAAGATCGTAAAGTAAAAGACTTAGAAGTTAAATCTCAAATCTTAGAAGAGGGGATTGCGAGAGGATTATCTTTTGATGAAAAATTAAAACAGTTCGGTTTTTTATATCAGTCAGAGTTGAAGTCTGAAGAGATAAAAAAATTCCCCGTTGTTGGGGAAATGGTTAAGGTTGAGAAGTATCGTGAGTTAGAAAAAAAATATGAGATCGCGTTAGAACAGAATGAGAAATTAAAAATGTCTAATGCGTTTAATCCAGTTTATCAAAATAGCCTTAGGCAAGACTTAGAAAAGAAATATGAAAGTTTAAGTCAGTCCTTCAACTTAAAAAATAAAATGAATGAGCATTTAACTGAACGAGTGAATGAGTTGCAGAAAGAGAATAAGCAGCTTAAAAAAGAAAATGTAAATTTAAAATCAAAGTATCAATTTTTAAAACAAGAAGTTGATGAGATCAAAACAAATTTTCATCGTTTTAGAAATGCAACTTGTTTATTTCTGATGAAAAATAAGCTATTAAAAAATTTTAAAGAGTTATTGGTAGAGGTTGATTTTAAGTTAAAAGAAAATTTAAGGAATAATTCTATCACTGACTTCATCACACAAGAGAAACCTAAAGAACAAGAAAAAACTAAAATGCCATCAAAGGCTAAATCAAAGGATAGAGGAATGGAGCGATAAAAATGACAGAAGTTTATTTAAAGAAAAATCAAGAAACAGGAAGATTTGAATGTTACAATGGATTGACAGACGAATATATGCAAACATTAAACTGCGGAAATCCATTTATGCTGATTCCAGAAGATGAGGATCTAGAAATCCCAGGGCGAATTGAATACCACAATATAGATGGCTACTACTGGATTGATAGTGAAGATTTTACACGTCAGAAGTTAGAAAACGGAATGCGAGGATATATTGAATAGAATAGTAAGGTGGAGTGAGATGAATTTAGTTAAAGAGTGTCTAGGGTTGGGCTTTGATGTGTTAAGACTATTAGCGATTATCTTTGCGATTGGATATGTCGTGGCAAGTTGGTTTTAGAAAAAATAAAAAGAGCAGATTTAAGTCTGCTCTTTTTTGTATTTAATCAAGGAGAGTAATATGAAAAAAGTTAGCATTATTTGCTTTGGTTTATTTACTTCGTTTTAGGGATGGTTTGATTATAAAGCTTCGGTGTGTAATGGGTATGAAAAAAAATAAGTAGTTTGATGAAAATTTTGTTTTTTAAAAAATAAAAAAGAGTAGATCGTGACCTACTCTTTTTTTAGATTTCTGAGAGACTTTTCGAATTTGCAAAAAATTTTTTTGCCAAAAATAATTTTAGACGATTTTTTTTAATTTGAAAAGCGAATGTGAGGGGAGAGAAAAAAAGCACCCACTGGGTGCTTTTTTGGGACTTCCGAAAGGAAGTCCTATCCTTTACTTGATACTATGTGAACAACAGGAAGATAGAAAAACAGCCTCTAGCCCAAGTGGTATCAATGAAAAAACGATTTTTCATTAACCTATAAAATTATTGAAAAAACCCCTTATTCTATGTTACAATGAGTTTGCAGACAACATATAACAGAATAGGGGGTTTTCGTTTTTATTTAGAGAGAAAAAGGTGTTTTTCTCTAATAAGCTAACGAAATGATAGCATGGAACAATTAAATAAGCAAGTAGAATTTTTAGAAGATAAATCTTCCAGTGGTAAGATTCGTGATTGGTCTAGCAAGAAAAGAAGAAATTTAAGTTTGTCAGAAATCTACATGATGATAAAGGAATCTTATCGTAAAATACATTCGGAGAAATTTAATCGATTTTTGAATCGAGAGGAGCGTTGTCGAATGTGTGCGACTGTTTTGAAATATAAGCGTGATAAGAATGGAAAGCGAACATTATATGAAGCTTATTTTTGTCAGTTGCGCTTATGTCCAGTGTGTAATTGGAGAAGATCATTGAAGATTTTTAGTCAAGTATCAAAAATTATTCAAGCGATTGAGCAAGATAAAGAACATGCTTATATCTTTTTGACACTTACTCAAAAAAATGTGAGTGGTGAAAATTTAGAGAAAATGCTTGATGATATGATGTATGGTTGGAATAAAA
>NZ_JAMQUU010000010.1:0-5014 GCF_025594975.1 Turicibacter sp. T129
AAGAGTGCGACTATTCGAATTGGAGCGGGTGAAGAGAATCGAACTCTCACAGTCAGCTTGGAAGGCTGAAGTTCTACCATTAAACTACACCCGCATATAGGTTTGGCCCAGCGACGTCCTACTCTCGCACTTGCGTACTACCCTCGGCGCTAAGGAGCTTAACTTCTGTGTTCGGTATGGGAACAGGTGTGCCCTCCTTGCCATCATCACTAGACCATTGAAAGATGTTGTTAATCTTCCAAAACTAGATATCTTCTTCAGTTTCTTTGGTTAAGTCCTCGATCGATTAGTATCAGTCCGCTCCATGTGTCACCACACTTCCACTCCTGACCTATCAACCTCGTCGTCTTCAAGGGATCTTACTTCTTTCGAATGGGAAATCTCATCTTGAGGGGGGCTTCACGCTTAGATGCTTTCAGCGTTTATCCCGTCCACACGTAGCTACCCAGCTATGCTCCTGGCAGAACAACTGGTACACCAGCGGTGTGTCCATCCCGGTCCTCTCGTACTAAGGACAGCTCCTCTCAAATTTCCTACGCCCACGACGGATAGGGACCGAACTGTCTCACGACGTTCTGAACCCAGCTCGCGTACCGCTTTAATGGGCGAACAGCCCAACCCTTGGGACCGACTACAGCCCCAGGATGCGATGAGCCGACATCGAGGTGCCAAACCTCCCCGTCGATGTGAACTCTTGGGGGAGATCAGCCTGTTATCCCCGGGGTAGCTTTTATCCGTTGAGCGACGGCCCTTCCATTCGGTACCGCCGGATCACTAAGCCCGACTTTCGTCCCTGCTCGACTTGTAGGTCTCGCAGTCAAGCTCCCTTCTGCCTTTACACTCTTCGAATGATTTCCAACCATTCTGAGGGAACCTTTGGGCGCCTCCGTTACTCTTTGGGAGGCGACCGCCCCAGTCAAACTGCCCACCTGACACTGTTCCCTGACCCGATAAGGGCCACGGGTTAGAACCCCAGTGACACAAGGGTAGTATCCCAACAGCGACTCCACCAAGACTGGCGTCCTGGTTTCTTCGTCTCCTACCTATCCTGTACATGTGCCACCAGTGCTCAATATCAAGCTACAGTAAAGCTCCACGGGGTCTTTCCGTCCTGTCGCGGGTAACCTGCATCTTCACAGGTACTATGATTTCACCGAGTCTCTTGTTGAGACAGCGCCCAGATCGTTACGCCTTTCGTGCGGGTCGGAACTTACCCGACAAGGAATTTCGCTACCTTAGGACCGTTATAGTTACGGCCGCCGTTTACTGGGGCTTCAATTCAAAGCTTCGCTTGCGCTAACCTCTCCTCTTAACCTTCCAGCACCGGGCAGGCGTCAGCCCCTATACATCACCTTGCGGTTTAGCAGAGACCTGTGTTTTTGATAAACAGTCGCCTGGGCCTATTCACTGCGGCTTGCTTTCACAAGCACCCCTTCTCCCGAAGTTACGGGGTCATTTTGCCGAGTTCCTTAACAAGAGTTCTCTCGCTCATCTTAGGATTCTCTCCTCGCCTACCTGTGTCGGTTATCGGTACGGGCACTTATTAAATTAACCCTAGAAGCTTTTCTTGGAAGCGTGACGTCAGTTGACTTCGCCATTCGGCTTCGGCATCACAGCTCAATGTTATGCCATGCGGATTTGCCTACATGACCACCTCACTGCTTACACGTGAATCCAATCACACGCTCAACTTAGCCTTCTCCGTCACTCCATCAGTTTAATAAGTGGTACAGGAATATCAACCTGTTGTCCATCGGCTACGCCTTTCGGCCTCACCTTAGGTCCCGACTTACCCAGGGCGGACGAGCCTTCCCCTGGAAACCTTAGGCTTTCGATGGATAGGATTCTCACCTATCTTTCGCTACTCACACCGGCATTCTCACTTCTAACCGCTCCACAGCTCCTTCCGGTACTGCTTCACCGCTGTTAGAACGCTCTCCTACCACTGACTCTAAAGTCAATCCGCAGCTTCGGCGGTCCGTTTAGCCCCGGTACATTTTCGGCGCAGAGTCACTCGACTAGTGAGCTATTACGCACTCTTTAAAGGATGGCTGCTTCTAAGCCAACCTCCTAGTTGTCTGTGCATCTCCACATCCTTTTCCACTTAACGGACACTTGGGGGCCTTAGCTGGCGGTCTGGGCTCTTTCCCTTTTGACCATGGACCTTATCACCCACAGTCTGACTCCCGATTATATCTATCTGGCATTCGGAGTTTGATTGAGATCAGTACCCCGAGGTGGGGCCATCACCCATTCAGTGCTCTACCTCCAGTAGACTTAACATCGAGGCTAGCCCTAAAGCTATTTCGGAGAGAACCAGCTATATCCGTGTTCGATTGGAATTTCACCCCTAGCCACAAGTCATCCAAGCACTTTTCAACGTGCCCTGGTTCGGCCCTCCAGTCAGTGTTACCTGACCTTCAGCCTGCTCATGGCTAGCTCACACGGTTTCGGGTCTACAACATCGTACTCTTCGCCCTATTCAGACTCGCTTTCGCTACGGCTCCGCATCTTCTGCTTAACCTCGCACGATATCGTAACTCGCCGGTTCATTCTACAAAAGGCACGCCATCACCCATTAACGGGCTCTGACTATTTGTAGGCACACGGTTTCAGGTTCTCTTTCACTCCCCTTCCGGGGTTCTTTTCACCTTTCCCTCACGGTACTGGTTCACTATCGGTCACTAGGTAGTATTTAGCCTTACGAGATGGTCCTCGTTGATTCCGACGGGATTCCACGTGTCCCGCCGTACTCAGGATTCCTTCCATGCATCTCACAATTTCACCTACGGGACTCTCACCCCCTACGGTTGGCCTTCCCAGACCATTCGGCTATCATGATTTGTCAATTATGAAGGTCCTACAACCCCGGATAAATCCGGTTTGGGCTCTTCCCACTTCGCTCGCCGCTACTACGGGAATCGATTTTTCTTTCTTTTCCTCCAGGTACTTAGATGTTTCAGTTCCCTGGGTCTGTCTCCTATATGGCTATGTATTCACCATATGGTGCTAGCGTATAACCACTAGCGGGTTTCCCCATTCGGATACCCCCGGATCAATGCTCACTTACAGCTCCCCGAGGCGTTTCGCCGTTTGTCGCGTCCTTCTTCGACTCCTAGTGCCAAGGCATCCTCCGTGCGCCCTTATTCACTTAACCTAAATCAAATCTATTGTTTGTTTCTTCTGAATGAAGATATCTAGTTTTCAAAGATCAACTTTGGAAGAAATTCTTCCAAAACTAAACAGAACGTCTCTTTCTCCATAGAAAGGAGGTGATCCATCCCCACCTTCCGGTAGGGATACCTTGTTACGACTTCACCCCAATCATCTACCCCACCTTAGGCAGCTCCCTCCTTGCGGTTAGGCCACTGACTTCGGGTGTTGTAAACTCTCGTGGTGTGACGGGCGGTGTGTACAAGACCCGGGAACGTATTCACCGCGACATTCTGATTCGCGATTACTAGCGATTCCAACTTCATGTAGGCGAGTTGCAGCCTACAATCCGAACTGAGATTGGCTTTATGAGGTTTGCTCCACGTCACCGCTTCGCTTCTCTTTGTACCAACCATTGTAGCACGTGTGTAGCCCAGGTCATAAGGGGCATGATGATTTGACGTCATCCCCACCTTCCTCCAGTTTGTCACTGGCAGTCTCGTTAGAGTCCCCAACTGAATGCTGGCAACTAACGACAGGGGTTGCGCTCGTTGCGGGACTTAACCCAACATCTCACGACACGAGCTGACGACAACCATGCACCACCTGTATCCATTGTCCCCGAAGGGAAAATCCTATCTCTAGAACGGTCAATGGTATGTCAAGACCTGGTAAGGTTCTTCGCGTTGCTTCGAATTAAACCACATGCTCCACCGCTTGTGCGGGTCCCCGTCAATTCCTTTGAGTTTCAGTCTTGCGACCGTACTCCCCAGGCGGAGTGCTTAATGCGTTAACTTCAGCACTGAGGTTCGACCCCCAACACTTAGCACTCATCGTTTACGGCGTGGACTACCAGGGTATCTAATCCTGTTTGCTCCCCACGCTTTCGCGCCTCAGTGTCAGTTACAGACCAGGAAGCCGCCTTCGCCACTGGTGTTCCTCCATATCTCTACGCATTTCACCGCTACACATGGAATTCCACTTCCCTCTTCTGCACTCAAGTCGACCAGTTTCCAATGACCCTCCACGGTTAAGCCGTGGGCTTTCACATCAGACTTAATCAACCACCTGCGCGCTCTTTACGCCCAATAATTCCGGATAACGCTCGCCACCTACGTATTACCGCGGCTGCTGGCACGTAGTTAGCCGTGGCTTTCTCATAAGGTACCGTCACACTCTAGCCATTTCCTACTAAAGTCGTTCTTCCCTTATAACAGAATTTTACAACCCGAAGGCCTTCATCATTCACGCGGCGTTGCTCGGTCAGGCTTTCGCCCATTGCCGAAGATTCCCTACTGCTGCCTCCCGTAGGAGTCTGGGCCGTGTCTCAGTCCCAGTGTGGCCGTTCACCCTCTCAGGTCGGCTACGCATCGTCGCCTTGGTAGGCCTTTACCCTACCAACTAGCTAATGCGCCGCAGGCTCATCCATCAGCGGTGCCAGAAGCACCTTTAAACTTTCGTCCTATCCGGTATTAGCGATCGTTTCCAATCGTTGTCCCCGTCTGATGGGCAGATCACCTACGTGTTACTCACCCGTTCGCCGCTCACCACCGAAGTGGTTCGCTCGACTTGCATGTATTAGGCACGCCGCCAGCGTTCATCCTGAGCCAGGATCAAACTCTCCATAATTAAATGTTTGTTTTTATCCTAAGCTTCCTTAAGAAACTTAATTCTTAAATAAATGTTTGTTGACGTTCTGTTTAGTTTTCAAAGAACTTCGTGTCACCTTGTTTTGGCGACTTTATTAGTTTATCATGTCTGTCTCTTTCTGTCAAACACTTTTTAAACTTTTTTTCGAAACTTTTTATTTCGTTTCCTTGTATCGTTCATTTCTGACGACCTTGTTATCTTACCATGATTG
>NZ_JAMQUU010000100.1:0-477 GCF_025594975.1 Turicibacter sp. T129
GTAACTATTCAGCCTAGTAGAAAAGAGTATCACAAAAAGGAGTGCTCATTTAGTGAAGTACTCCTTGTGAATGTTATGAAAATTGAATCGTATTTCCCATTAAAATGGTTTCAATACTTTCGATAATATTTAATCCTTGCTTTTGACAAGTAGAGATGAAACCTCTGATTCGGGCGAAACAATGAGCACCTTTTTCTGTTCGGAAACATCCGGATATTTTTTGTTTAGTTTTAGTCATTCGGACATCACGCTCAGCTAAATTATTATCAAACGGAACTTCAACTTGATACAGAAATTCTAATACTTCTTCTTGTCGTTTCGATAAACGATTGAGTAATCGAACGGAATCCGTATTCTTTTCATGCAGTTTTAAAGGATTCTCACGGTAACCCTCTTCGATGATTTGTTGGTATCGTTTCTCAAACTCCTGTATTTTAGATAAGGGTAAAGGATATTCAGTCTCTTCTGAATAAGTTT
>NZ_JAMQUU010000101.1:0-738 GCF_025594975.1 Turicibacter sp. T129
TAAATCGCATCACTCATAGCTCCTATGAATCTCAATCCCTCAACTTAAATAACCACCCTGAAAATCTTTGTTTAAATGAATTTAAGCCCGTTAAATTATCAATCCTAATAATCATAATTTAACGCGCTTAAATTCATTAAAACAAAGATTTTCAGGAAGGTAATTAAAGTTGAGGGATTGAGATTCATAGAAGCTATGAGTGATGCGATTAACTGTTGAATGAGAGACTTGATGACGATGGGCAATATTTCATTCAGAGATTTTATTTTGAGCCTTTAACACAATCGCGTGTTTGGTGTTGTAAGAGATATAACAGTTTTTTTCAACGATAGAGTTTTTTAGCGTAGATGTTGATTTGTAATTACCACAGTAATAGCGCTGTTTATTGAGCTGTAAGTAGTTATCATGAAGGGAGAGTTTTAGAATAACGATTCGAGAGGTTTTAAGTCCATGTTTTTTAAACTTAGAGTCAAAAAGGTTTCTATAGTGTTCACAACGATTAGGTAGATAAAATAAAATTCCTTTTGTTAAATTGTTATATCAATAGATAATTTAATGTTAATTTCAACGTTTTTATCTAACAGAGCTTTTATTTAAAATTTGTAAATAAAAGAAATTATCTCGAAAAATCCAAAAAAGTATTTGACAATTTTCGACGCGCGTGATATCATAAAGAAGTCGTCAGAAATAAACGATACAAGGAAATGAAATAAAAAATTTCGAAAAAAAGTTTAAAAA
>NZ_JAMQUU010000102.1:0-1752 GCF_025594975.1 Turicibacter sp. T129
AATAAAAAAGTGGTTCTTCCGTTATTTTGGTGAAAAGCCTTTTTTAGGCATAGAGTACTTTAATGCGAAGAAGTTTAAAACTAGCTCGTCCATACATTTGACGTTTAATCATTTTAATTCGGTTGACATTTCCCTCACAAATGGCATTAGTGTATGGATAAACTAATGCATTAATTATCGATTGCTCATCGCGTTTCATTCGACGACAAAACTCACGAAGTAATTTAATTTCGTGATTAACATAACGTTCCAGCCACTGAGATAACTTAACGACTTGTCCCATAGTAACCAAATCTCTAAATAATTGCACTGCTGTATATAACTCACTTAGATCAGAGTGGCCTTGAAAGAGTTGATTTAATAAATCTAACTCTTGTTGAGTTAAAGAGGTTGCCTTTCGCCAGATTAATGAGATTAATTGAAATTTGGTCGCTTTCAAATATTTAGGAGGTTTTTTATTGATTTTATCCTCTACCTTTTTATTCTTTTTTATTGAGAGAGTTGCTTTAATTTCTTGAACTTTTCGTCGGGTTGAAGAAGGTGCTCCTTTAAATCCTTGTTGTATCAATTGTTTATGAATCCAAATAGCTGTTTTCCCTTCCTGACACCATTGTGTGATTTGGTTTAAATAGGGAAGAAATTGGTTAACACGTGGCTTTCTTATTTGTTTTGGGGGTTCAGATAATTGTATATACTTTGTCACACTTGTACGACTTAGCTTAAGATGCCTGGCTGTTTGGCGAATAGAGCCTAGTTGTTGATAGACTTTTTGAACCTCTAAAATGAGTGTCCATTTCGATTGTTCTTTTTCAGATAATGATTCATGACTAACGGTTGACTCTTCATTAGTAGTAGCTATATCTGTCTCGTTATCCGTTGTTTCGAGGACTGGGCATTCAGGTATGATAAACCATCCTTTAGGAAAACGAGAACTGATGGTTTCTTTAACAACATCTAATAAGTTTTTAAGAAAGTGCCACTTATCTGCAATCTGAATAATGTCAGGGTTCGTTGAATGAATCGCTTTGGTATACGTTGTCGCTCGATCACGTGTCACTAATTTAACTGAAGGATGTTTTTCTAACCATTCTTTAAATGCTTGAGTCGAGCGAGAAGCCAAAATCTCAACCGGACGATGCGTTTTTAAATCACAAATGACAGTTCCAAATTCAACGCCTCTACGAAAAGAAAAATCATCAACCCCAATATGAGTTAATGATTGATTTTTTATTTCTTTTTCAGTGGAATCAATACGTCTTAATAAATCTAATAGCGAGTCTCCACTTCGTTCATATCCAAGTTTAAAAAGGAAGCGTGATAAAGCTTCCGCACTCATCGATAATGATAATTGAAGAAAGACTTCTTCAAGACGAACAGTTAAACGCCGGTAGGTATTTAGAAAACCAGTAAATCTTTCAGTGAAAATTTGACGTTTACAGTTTGAATTTAAGCAAAAAAACTTTTTAGCTTGTATCTTTAATTGGACTGGCTTACTAAGAATAGAAGCATCTAATGGTTTTCTAATATACGTACTGTGCACATGCTGACTCTTCATACCACATAATGGACAGTGACTAAAATTTGATTTAGACTTTAAGTAAATCAGGATTTTATGCTCATTATTTTCAATGGATTGAATCATAAGATTTTCAGGAAAAAAGACATTAAGATTCATGATGATAGTTACCTCTCTAAGATGTCTTTTTATTATATCAGGTAAAGCGTTTTATCACCAAAAGTCAGGAAGAACCA
>NZ_JAMQUU010000103.1:0-9823 GCF_025594975.1 Turicibacter sp. T129
CCGGGCGCACATAAAAAGACAATGACCTTTTAGTCATTGTCTTTTTATTTCCTTGAAATAGGATAAGTCATTGCGACATGATCGATGCCAGCATCTTTAAACACTTCTCCATAAGAAGTAAAGCCTAAACTTTCATAAAATTTAACAGCTGTCAATTGTGCATCTAGTTGAATCTCTTTAGCAGTGGTCTGTCCTTTGATGTAACTCATGGCCTCTAACATCAGATTTTTTACAAAACCTTTTTTACGTGCCTCTTTTAAAACAGCCACACGTCCAATTTTAGCAATATCTTTATTTTTAATAATCACCCTAGCTGTTCCCAAAGCCTTTTCATCCTCATAGGCAATAAAAATAGGAACAAAACAATCATAGTCATCAATTTCCTCCTGGACTGGGACGGATTGTTCTCCAATAAATACAGTCGTACGAATTCTAAAAGCATCTGCAAAATGTTTCTGATTCGTGGCTAAAATAACATTCATGTGATGATACTATTAGGACTTGATGCCCTAATAGTCCCCTCCTCTCCTGATTTAATCTCTTATTTTTTAATTACTTGATATAGGTTTCATAATAGTTAGTATAACTTGTATTAAAAGTTACTAATGCTTCTTGATGTAATAAAGAAATGGCATTAGCTTCATCGATAGCTAAATTAATAGCCGTTACTAACTCATCTAATCTCGCTACCGGGGTTGATGGAGTAATTTCACGATAAAAAACGTTTTGTGCTTCATTTAAAGCCAATAAGGCTTCAACATACTTAATTAAACTTGTCTCATAGTTTACATATTGAGAAATTAAAGTGTTCGTTTCTGTTTTTGATTGATCATTTTTATTTTCTTGATTCTGTTTTTCTAATTCTGACTGATTCAAACGCGCTCTTAGAATACAGGCTTGATACGTTTCAAGATAAGTCCTACTTTCTTGAACAGTTGTTTTTCCCTCTTCAATTAATGGTTGAACTTGATCAAAAGGATCTAAACCTTTTTCAATAATGTCATTGTATATCGTCGTTTCCTTGCTAATCAAATCAGTCAATGTTTGATTATTGACGTTACATTTATTTTGACTAGAAATATGCTCATTTAAAGCATTAAAAATCTTCGCTTCATGTTGACTACGGCATCCACTTAAAACGACTAAAAGACCTAGTGATAGTAATATTAACCATTGCTTCACAAGTGCCACTCCTTTAAAATTTGGATATCCTTTAGTTTATCACTTTCTAACATATTCATACGTCATGAAATTGAATATATTGTAAATATTTAACTAGTACTCAAAATTTTAAAGCAAGTGATATAGATGTAAGCGCCATAGGACACTATCTCAATCATCGATTTTTATAAATAAGTAAACAAATCCATCGATTTGAGATAACACTACTCTTTTTTTGACATAAATATATAATAGGTTGATTACCTATACCAACGGTAAGTATCATCTCAAAGGGGGATTTTCATGCGTCAAGCCTTTTCACCACCTCCACCCCCTCCGCCAGCTTCTCCTTTTTTCGATGAAGGTGATATTGATGAGGGACTAGGACAAACCGAACAAAATATATCTGCAGAAGACCGAGTACCACCTGAATGCCCTCCATTTTTACCCTTTCTCCTCTCACTAGATCCTTACACCTTTGTAACACTTGGTTATATCATTGCTGTCCTGATTTCAATGGAAGCACAACGTCCAGAGGAACAAGAGGCTATCGGAAACTTTTTAGAGGTTATTGCAACTAATATTGAATATATTGCTGAGCAAGGATTTTATTTACAAGAGCTCGACGAGCGACGTCAAGACAAAATTGAGGCAATTGAAAAACAAGAACTTCGAGACGAGATTAATGAACTTAAACAAACCATTGCTGAACTTCAAGATCAAATTATTGCCTGTTGTCCAGGGGCAGCAGCCTCGTTAAGTGAAACAAATGAGGCGAGTTCAGAATAGTAAAAGGCTCAAAGAACTAAATTTCTTTAAGCCTTTTTGTTATGATTTGAAGTTGGTTAATCATTGCAATCAACACCATGGCAAGTGCTCCCCCTGAGGTATCAATTAAAACATCAGTAAATGCACAAGCACGTCCAGGAACAAAAGCCTGGTGAAGTTCATCCGTACAAGCGTATAAAAAGACACCCAATAATGCATAAAATAATACTCGTCTAAATGAAAGATAATCAATTATAACATTAAATATTAGTACATACAAAATCAGATATTCAGTAAAATGCGCACCTTTTCGAATGATGAGCTGTAATTCTATTCCAAACAGTTGGTGTGGTATAAATGGAAAAAGTGACAGCAATTGTTCTACTAAACCACTGCTTTCTGAAGATTGCTCCCCAGTCTGTGCAGAAAATAAAAAGATGACCAACATCCATACTAATAAAACTAACCATTTGATTTTACGTTGCATTTCTCATCCCTAATTTCAATCACCCCTAACCATGAGGTTAGGGGCAAATTTTTTAGTTATAATTTAAAATCGTTTCACGAATCTCATCCCAACGGAAGGCATCACGAATTCCATCTTCAATTGAGTATTTAGCTTCCCAATCAATTAAGTTTTTAGCTCGTTCACAGCTTGCATAAGCACCTGCCACATCTCCTGGACGTGGTTCAGTCTCTGCTTTATTGACTTCACGACCTAATACAGATTCAAAAATAGACACTAATTCTTTAACCGTTACACCATTTCCTGTTCCTAAGTTAATGACTAAGTAAGGATTTGATGGATCTTCAGAGCGTGCAAAGGCTTGATCAAAGTTTTCAATGGCTTTAACGTGTGCCATCGCTAAATCCCAAACATGAATATAATCACGGATTCCTGAACCATCGCGTGTTGGCCAGTTCACTCCTGTGATATTAAAGATCGCTTCCTCACTTGAAGCAGCTTCTAATAATTTAGCTAAAACGTGTGATGGGAACTGAACGTGTGCTCCAGAACGTAATTTTGGGTCCGCTCCAATTGGATTAAAGTAGCGAAGTGCAATTCCATGCATCCCATACGCGTGACAGAAATCTTGTAAAATCATTTCCATCATGTATTTTGTACGAGCATATGGACTTGATGGTTTTAATGGTGCTGATTCAGTTACTTTGAACCCTGGTACGACATCATATAATGAAGCTGATGATGAGAATACAACATTTTTGCATCCTAATTCATTTAAGTTTTTAAATAACTCTAACGATTTAGAAACATTTTCTGTGTAATATTCATATGGATTTGAGACTGAATCAGGCACCACGATTAATGCTGCAAAGTGAATACAGTGCTTGATTTCAGGATGATCAGTAAATATTTTTTCTAAAACTTGGCGATCTGCGATATCTCCTTGGTAAAAGATTTTCCCTTCCGTAAATTCTTTACGACCTGTGACTAACGAATCTAAAATGATTGGTGTATGTCCATGATCTTCTAAGGCTGATACAACGGTACGTCCAATATATCCTGCCCCTCCAGTGACTAATACTTTCATGAGTTTCATCCTTTCTTATATAAAAGTTTCATTTATTCATAGTCTACCCTAAAAAATAATTAATTGACACTCATTCAATAAATCTATTAATTAAAAGAGGATTTGACCTCTAAATTTTATCATAATTTGCCTATCAAAAAAACTAGTATTCCGTTTTTTCGCTACTATCTTTAAAAATGTGTACTTAAAGCGGTACAAGCGCACTCCTTAAATCACTCACGTTTGAATAAAATATCATGTAATACAAAACAAGTGAGGTGATCAACAAATGGCTAATTATTATGACCGTGATACTGAATCACAATCCGCTGATACAAGTATTGATGTGTTACAATCAGAATTTCAAGGAATCTTTATCAAAGATTCTAACCAAATCCGAATCAATCAAACTGAGGCTCAAGCATTAATTGTCCTTCAAATTGCTTTACAAGCTGCTCTTGACGTACTTCTAATCGCATTTGACTTGGATGATAATGACGATGATGTTCGCGAATTACAATCAATTATTCAATCGATTAAGGCTGCTCAATTGCAATGTCAAAAAATTATTATTAAAGATTGCAATGATATTACATTGAATCAACAACAAATTCAAATTGATGCTTTAATACAAGTGGCACTCCAACTTCTTGCAAAACTTGAAGCAAAATTTATTGAAATTTAATGAACTTGTTATATAAAAAAGAGGATATCTAAGTGAGGTGAATTACTATGAAGTCAAACTGTTACTATTCTGAATATCAATGTCCAGACCATTATAAACAAGATGTTGATCAGACAGAAGATATGAAAATGAATGGTATTCAAAAACAAAGTCAAACTTTAGTTATTAAAAAAAGCCATGGTGTTACTATTAATCAACAAGAAGCACAGGCTTTAATCGCTCTTCAAGCTTCACTACAGGCTGCTATTGAAGCTGCTATCACGGTCTTTGATGCTCAAGATAATGCTGACACCAGTGATCTTCAACGATTAGATCAACAATTGAAAGTTCTACAACTACAAAAAGAAGTCATCGCTATTCAATGCTCTGATGATATTATTATCAATCAACAACAAATTCAGATTGATCTTGTTATTCAAGCTGTTATTCAATTATTAGCAAAAATTTCTGCAAAAATTGTAGAGATTTAATTCAAAACGTCTCATTTCATTCTGTATAACTGATTGACTGAATCATATAATAAAACACACGATCGATAAATCCAGCTCAGGAAACAGTTGATCGTGTGTTTTTTAGTACGACACTATAGTATATGCCCACTATTCAATTTGGTGATTATCTGATGCTAACGCCATTTCAATTAAAATAAACTGTGACTGTTCATGAGTTTTAATCTCAATTCGATCTTCATAAATCTCCATACCATCTCTTGAGGCCATTTCCTCATCATTAATCATAGAGCTTCCCTCTAATTGAATTAAATAAGCTTGACGGCCTTTTTTTATATCAAATTGAGTTTGTTTAAACGCTTCAAGTTCAATTAACCAGATATACGCCTCTTGATAGATTGTGATAGGCGTTGTCTCAGTGGGGGAAGCAATTAAGTGCCATTGGTTTTTGGCATGATTACTATTAAAGCTTGCATATTGAACATTTGGAGTTAATCCTTTTTCATTCGGTTTGATCCATATTTGAATCATTCGAACGGAAGTATCGCCCCAATTAAATTCACCATGGTCAATCCCGCCTCCAGCACTCATGTAATAAAGATCCCCTCGATGCAGGGTCTTTATCTCATGCTGCCTCGGGGTATGTGTTAAATCGCCTTCTAATATATAAGTTAAAATTTCTACGTCTTTATGTTTATGTAAATCATGTCCGCTCCCCGCATGTAAAATATCATCATTGATGACACGTAAGACTCCAAATGTATTTGAGGGTTGATGATAGTTTGTATGTGAAAAATGAAATAGACTTTGAATCCATGTATGATAAGCTGTTCCTAATTGTTTTTTCTCAATCTTTTTAATCATAGCTACTAACTTCTCCTTCCCTTTCTCTACCCTCTCCTTTTCATTCCCTTTAGTTCATACCTTCTTCATTGTATCATATATTCCTTTCGTTAACGCCTGTCAATTCAATACATAAATTCCAACTATTTTTGATAAAAAAAGTAATAGCATTTACACTATCACTTTTTGGGTAATTTATTAATAGACGGATTAATTGATTAAGTACTCTTTATATCGAATCAGCAACGTCCGTAACTTTCTCATCGCTTTTGCTTCAATTTGACGGATTCGTTCACGTGTGACCCCTTCAATTGCTCCTATTTCTTCTAATGTTTTCTTTTCTGCTCCATTTAGTCCAAAACGGTGAGTAATCACAAACTGTTCCCGAGGATTTAAACTTAAAATCATTTTATCCATATAGGCTTTTAAATCTTCATCCATGGCTTTTTTTTCAGGATTGTCATACATGCGTGAACCGCCTTCAGTCAGCAATTCATTTTCATTAGAAATTAAATCTTGAAGCTCAGTATCCTCATCTTCCTTTGAAACAAATCCGTTTAATGAAGTAGGTTTTAACATATAAGTCTGAACACGTTTAACTGCTTCATACTTCTCCATTGGAATATTTAATTCTCCACATAAATTAGACACATCAATCGGTTCATTTCCTTGATCTGCTTTTTGCTCATATCTCATCACTTGATTAATAGATTCAAACATATGGACTGGAATTCGGATAGTAAATCCTTCATCCGCAATCGTTCGTGTTACAGCCTGTTTCACCCAATAGGTGGCATACGTTGAGAAGTTGTTATCGTAAGTGAAGTCAAATTTTTCAATGGCTTTCATCAGCCCTTCTAATCCAACCGAGAATAAATCATCGTAATCTAACTTATGATGATAAAATTTTGTATATCGCCCAATAATCTTATGTACGAGGTTTGTATTATTAAAAATTAACCACTCTAGAGCAGACTCATCATTTTCTAAACGATATTTCTTTAAATACTCTAAATTATGCTGATAATCATTTGAATGCTTTCTCATCAATAGGTTATGTGCACTCCCTGATACAGGACTTACTGTGGATTTCGTATTTTCCATACTCATTTTGCTATTAACCTCTCCCCTCATTGAGTTATTCAGACTAGCTTTCGTCTTTCGACGATTGCTTTCTTTTCGGTTAGCAACTTCCATATGATTCATTCGATATCCCCTCTCTCTCATCGAACTTTATTCACTTATCCTATTACTCTCGTTTTTTATAATGACATTCAACCAATTGACGACTTCTCATTCTGCAACACCTTTTATTTTCCACATTTACCCTATACTTAATCCGTAACAAGTATGAATTAAACCAATCAATTGGTCTTCATTATAATATTGAAAAAAAGCGTTCATCTTCAATAACTGTTCCAATGGCTTCTTTTACTGAGAAGTAGATGATACCTTCTGATTTTAAAATCAATTTATATCTCAAATAGATGACATCTCTTTCATCAGAACCTTTCATAACGAATCACACACCTAAACTGCATCGAATTGGTTCCCAAATGCAAGTTCATGCAATCACGAATAAATAACCGGTTGTCCCAGTCATGCACTTGCATATGTCACAGGTTCTTTGACATCATCGACAGCTATCACTTAATTCCTCTATCATGCTAAAAATAAGCTATCTCGACCTGGACAATAGCCTAAATCCAAAAGCCATCCCTCCTTTTTTACATACGGAAAAAAACATTTGGTAAATATCGTTTAAGTGTGTTTTAACCATTAAAAAAATACTCCTTTGCTCGTTGTTCATAAAAACTTAACGGCATTTTAACACCATTTCCCTTCTGATTATATTAATTTTTCTCTATAATTATCACTTTTTTCTCACATAATAATATTAAAATTCCAACACTAGATTTGGAATTTTGAAAGGAGTAATCAACAATGGGTAAAAACGAAATGGGATCTCCAATGAATGCCTCTATGCAAAGTATTAAAGATAAATCTGATGTTGAGTTCGGAACAGGAAATGTACCAGATACACGTCTTGAAGTCAAAAAATCATTACCTGAAGCCAAACGTTTTACTCAATCAGCAAAAGACCGTCGTAACACTGAACAGTTTTTAAAACGATAAATCCAATCGTCCTATCCGTTAAAGGGATAGGACCTTTTCATTTTAATCGTATAATCTTCCCTAATTTAATCCATAATAAGGTAAAAGTATAAATTGGAGGAATAAATGATGTCATCGAAATCATTAAAATCAGCACGTCAACGTATGACGTTCTTCTTTTATTGTTCGTTATTATTATCTGTCTTTTTTCTCATACAAATTCGATATACCCTAAGTTTAAGCTTCACTCATTGGAGCGCAACTCAATATACGCTGCTCTTTTTATTATTCTCTTTCATTGTGATTTGTTGTCTAAAATATTACTCCTATTACCGTGATTTAAAATCTGATTGTCAGTTCATTGACCTCGAAGAAAAAAAATTAAAGCTTAAAAAAAATGCAATTCGTCAACAAGTTGCCTCAATGAATCCTTATGATTTTGGTGAACTAGTCGCCGATTTATTTCGAATGAAAGGATTTAAGCGAATCTTTTTAACCCCTCGAATGAATAAACATTTTTATGATATCGAAATGTATCTAGATGACCAAAAAGTTTTAGTCTCTTGTTTATTAAATGCACTGGATTATCCTGTTCCACAATCTTACTTAGATCGGCTTCATTTAATGATGCGAAATAATCAAATCGATCAAGGCGTTTTTGTCACACTCGGACACTTTTCAGATGACTGCTACCTCTTCTCAGAAGATAAACCTATCCACTTAATTAACGGTGAGCAACTCATTGATACCTTAATTGAAAGTTCCAATCTTTAAATTTCTTTCGTTTTAAAATAAGACTCGCAAAAAAGGCACCATTTGATTTGATACGCTTCATTCGTAATAATAGGTAAATCACGAATGTTAAACTTTTGTTCCTTCTGGCAAAAGTAAACAAAATCATCGATATAGGGTTCATACTCACCTAAATAAACATAAATTTCACTAAATCCCAATAATTCAGCTGCTTTTAGTCGAGTATGTCCATCAATTGAGATCCATTGATTTCCTTCTTCAATGATTGGAATAATAATATCTTCTGGTTTTTGAATCCACGTCAATAAGCGATTTAATTTCGCTTCATTAATATATAATTGGCTCGGTTGAATGTTTAATAATGGGACTTTCATGACTTTCTTTTTCGGTTGATGATAAATAATGGTTCCCTCTAATGTTTCAATATGATTAATAAAACCGCTATAAAATAAAAATTCTTCAATGACTTCTTGAGGACACTCATTTCCATCAGTATGTAAGATAGCTTTTTGATGATTAACAATCTCAAAATCATATTGAGTCGATTGTTTTAAGTCTGTCACTCTAAAAGATGTGTTATGATTTTGAATTCCTACATGATGATTTACTCTCTCCTCTTCACAACGCTCAATTTTCATCTTATTCCCTCCTCGTAGCGATAGTAAGTTTACTTCATTCTAGCTCCTTTTATAAAATCCTCAATTCTATTTCTTTTAAACATAATTGGTATCACACACTAATTATACTGCAATACTTTGTTGAGATTTCGACATTTTTCGTCACCATAATCGGAAATTTTATTGACTTCATTTTGTTTTTCTGATACTATAATAAACCCAATTACCTCTCATATTAAAGGAGGGACATATGATGTTCGAAGATTTAATTTTAAAAGCTACAGAAGTTCTAAACCCTCGTCAACTCTCTTCTGCTGCAGAAGCGGGAAGTGTCGCTGCTGCTCTTTTAACAGATAGTGGTCAGATATACACAGGCATTTGTATTGAAACAAAATGTTCAATGGGATTTTGTGCGGAACATGCAGCTGCAGCTGCTATGATCACTGCCGGTGAAAGTCATGTCGTTAAAATGGTGGCAATTAATAAACGTGGAAATGTCCTTCCACCTTGTGGTCGTTGCCGAGAATTTATCAGTCAACTCAATGATAAAAACATTGAAGCTGACGTACTCATTAATCGAAAAAAATCAATGAAATTAAAAGAGCTGCTTCCCTATGATTGGCGTGAAGCAAAAATGTCCGAAATCGACTAAATGTCTTCGGACATTTTTTTATAAAATGATTTTTAAAATCTTTACTCTATAAAAAAAACAATTCAACTCGTCAGTCATCACTGACCAGTTGAATTGTTATTAAATGAGGGTTCTATAATATTTGGTGTGGGTGATTCCCACACTTCTTTTATTTGGAATAAAAAATAAGTATAAAAAAAGAGACATCACGTCCCAAATTCTATACCATGTAATTGACCAAAAAAAACACGAAAGGATTGGGTTTATGT
>NZ_JAMQUU010000104.1:0-12234 GCF_025594975.1 Turicibacter sp. T129
CTTGGTGGCTGAATAGTTACTAAAAATCTATCTTCAAAATGATTCAAACATTTTATAATAATTTTTTACTCTTGTGAATAGGATGAATTAATCGGATAAACATGAGGGTGAAGTTATGTCTTTAGCAAAAGAAATTTTAGAATTATCGGTACAAGCGTTACAAGAGGACTATCCAACTTATCAATTTATGGTGCAACGTGATATTGCCTGGATTTTGCAAAAAAAGATGATTGAGTTGATTGAAAAAAAGGGGTATGCGCTAGAAGTTTATCAAGACTATCCACTAAAAAGAGGGGGTAAAGAGTATAACGAGCATGAATTAGTCGTTGTTTCACAAGGAATGAATTATCGTGACATGTTTAAATCGTCTTCTCAAGTTGAGTTGGTCGTGCGTGTCTTATTTGAACCTTCACGTCATCGCCGCGATATTTGTGAGTATCATTTACCTCGAGTCTTAATGCCACAGTTTTTCTCCCAAGTGAATGAATTAAAATCATTAGTTGAAATGAACAAAGCGAAAGATACGAAACTCATATTAGTTGATGAATATTCAAGACATCGACATCAACTGAATCAAGAAGAACAAATGGATTGGCAATCTTGGGGAAGTTATGATGATCCAGGATTGAATGTTTCTGTATTAGTGATTTAATATTTTAAAAAAGCGCTAGTTTTCTTCAACTAGCACTTTTTTAATCTCGTGAACGGTGGTGAGCACTTTTATATGTCACTCACCGTTTAAAGATGATATTTCACTTAAGGTGTAAATGATGGTCTAGCTAACTCAAAATAGCAATCAAGATGCGATTGACAATCCTTTCTTTTAAAAGAACTCATTTCTCAAGCTCTGTTTTAAGTTTATTTATCTTTCACTTGTCTTCATACACTCATTTTATTAGCTCTGTTCCCCATGTTATTCATCATCAAATCCGTAACTCTAACCACTATAACATTTCTTCCGTTTGCTGAATTCTCATCTTCCTCTAATAGAGGGGGGGTTACTTTTATCTTTTTGACGAGGAATTGTTTTACCAATGAGTCGTTCTTTGTCTTTTAAATCATGGACTAGTTTATAAAACCCGTTGTTCAACAGGAATAGATCCCTGTTTTAAGTCGAATGGTTTTGTAAATTTTTATTCGTTCTATCAGCTATCGATTACTTGAATGTTTCACGTTGTACTGTTTAATTTCCATTCGATTTATTATTCATCTCCTTTTTCTTCTCTTATTATTCGTTACGTTTTACTTATTAGTAATCCTTCATCGCTTCTGTCCGTTCTTATCCTTTCAGTTTAATTTATTCACTCTTTTTCATTATTTTTATTGTCGTTTTGCGTTAGTTTTTTTTGTTTTCCATAATTTAACTCGTCTCTTCCCTTTTTTTTATTCTTCATTTTTCTTTGTTCCCCCTTTTTTTTGCTTATTTTTAATCCCCTCAATTATATTCAATATAATAAAAGTTATATTGAATATAATATTTTGTAATTAGTTTTGTATACATTTGTAAACACAAGTAAACTTATTGTATATGGATGTTTTATGCCTTGTATACTGATGTATACTTTTTGAAGGTGTAAACATGTAGGGTGTAAAAATACTAAAAAATATGCTATAATAGATAAAAATGTAGCAAAAAAGGTGAGAAAATGGCAGATGCAGTATTTAGTGTACGTATAGATGAAGAATTGAAGAATCGATTTCTCGAATTGGCACAACAAAACGGGATGAATAATAAAGATTTAATGCAAATGATGTTGACACAGTTTGAATTAGGACAAATCGGGACAGGATCTGATCAGTTCACACAAGATATTGATGAACTTCAACGTTTGACAAAGCGTATGGCGGACATTTATATCAATATGGTAGAGCGCGTACAATTACGTGAGTTAGAAACTAAGAATAAAGAAAATCAACAACTTTATGAGCAAGAAGAAGAAATCGCGCAATTAAAAGAACAACTTTCACAATTAGAAGAAAAAGAACGACAAATCCAACAATTAAAGGATCAAGTCAAAGGTTTAAAACAAGAAGTTACTGTTCAAAAAGAAGAGCGACGTAATTTAAAAGATTTAAATGATTTACTACGGGAGAAAAATAGTGAATTAGAGAAGAGATTTGTTGAAGTTGAAGTCAAAATCGAAACAGCAGATGCAGCTTTAGAGGAGTTAACTAAACTTCGAGCGTTAATTGAAGACAAAGAAGAGGAAGTTAAACGTTTAAATCGTCGAATTCATGTGATTGAAGATGAGAAAGAAGAGCAAAAGAATAAGTTTTCAGAAAAAATGAATCAAAATCAAGTGGCAATGGAGCAAGAGATTGAGTTGCTAAAGCGAAAACAAACGCTTGAATTACAAGAATTGCGTCTTTTATTACAACAAGACCACAGCGAAAAGATCGAAAAGTTAAAAGAAGACTATGAATCAAAGGTCGTGCAATTAGTCCAAGAAAATGACGGATTGAAAAGGCAGTTAGATCAACAGTTATCAAAAGGAGAAGAATCAGCAATCTAATAATAAAAGGGGACAGACAAATGTTTGAAACAGAATTGATTAATGAAATTCGTGAGCGATTAAGTATATTTATTGGGTTATATGATAGTATCCGTATTGTGGATCCCATTAAAAAGGAACTGATTAAAGAAGAAGGGGCGTGCAGCTCAATTGAATTACCTAGAAAAGGGCGTCATTGTTACGATTTTTGGGAACAAGATACCGTTTGTGGCAATTGTGTGTCTTTTGTGGCTTATAAAAACAAGAAATCTACTTTTAAAATCGAACGCTATAAAGATGGGGCGTATTGTATATTTGCCTTGCCAATCGAACGCGAAGGTCGCTTATACATTGTAGAACTACTGAAAAAAGTGACAGCTGATGATTTCTTTTCTGATTTGTCTTTTAACTTAGCGTTACCACTCAATACAACAACAACAACTTTGACGGAGTTAGCTAACACGGATGAGTTAACAAAAGTTTATAATCGACGCTACTTTGAAACACAGTTAGCTAAAGAAATAATGTATAGTAGCTTTTATGAAACGAATTTAGCGATCATGATTATTGATATTGATCATTTTAAACAAATTAATGACTTACATGGACATTTAGTCGGTGATGAAGTGTTAAAGCAATTTGTTGAAGTGATTCAGTCAGTCCTTCGTCATGATATCGATTGGATGAGTCGATATGGTGGGGAAGAGTTTGTTGTTATTTTAAAAAATGTGGATTTCTCTCATGCGAATAAAGTTGCTGAACGAATTCGCCAGTCTGTTGAGCGTCATTTTTTTAAAATTGGGGATCATGTTCACCGCTTAACGTGTAGTATTGGACTTTCAATGTGTCAATCAGGTAATTTAAAACAAACTGAATTATTACAAGAAGCAGATCAAAAACTATATCAGGCAAAAAATAACGGTAGAAATTGTGTTATTAGTTAACAAAAAAAGGCAATCCTAAAATCAGGATTGTCTTTTTTTGTTAGTTTATATAAATTAAACTTCTGGATTGAATGAGGCAAGTTAAGTTTAGTAATATAAAACAAGTTGTTAAAAATAATTAAATTTTAATATTTTTTGCTAAAAAAGTATTGCTAAAGGAAAAAAAGTGTACTATTATAGTCGATGTTGTGCTGGTAATCAGTCAACAGGGTAATAAAAGGTGAATAAAAATCCATTTATAGGCAAGATATAGTATTTTATCCTGTTTTTGTTGTTGATTTTTGTGTGATAAAGCAAAAAAATGAAAGAGTTCGTTTTGTGTTTTTAACTGAAAAAACTTTTTTTTGCCCAAAAAGTTTATAAATACTAAACAAATCGTCTTGTGTTGGTAACTGGAAGAGAAATAAATCTCTTTGCATAGAAAGGAGGAGAATAAAGTGAGTCATTTGAAATGTATGGATTTAAACACACAATATGTCTCAGTCGTAGATACTAACCGATTAGAAAAACATCGTGACATTCCACTGTTATCGGCTTTAAAAGAATATAGCCTTCAAGATATTGCAGCTTTTGATGTTCCTGGTCATAAACGTGGTCAGGGAGTAAAGGTATTAAATCAATATTTTGGACATGAACTGATGAGAATGGATGTTAATTCCCTGCCATTGCTTGATAATGTATCGAATGCTAAAGGAGTTATTAAAGAAGCACAGGAATTGTTAGCGGATGCCTATCATGCAGATGCTGCCTTTTTTATGACAAATGGAACCACATCGGCGATTCACTGTATGCTAATGTCAGTATTAGGACCGAACGATAAAGTATTGCTACCGAGAAATATTCATAAGTCAGCATTGAATGGTTTGATTCTGTGTGGAGCAACTCCTGTTTATTTGCCAACAGAAATGCTAGGAAAAGAAGGAATTGCTTGTAATGTTAAACCATCTGATGTTGAATCAATGCTTAATCAAGATTCAAACATCAAAGCTGTATTTTTATTAAATCCAACTTATTATGGCTTTGTCACCGATTTAGAGCAAATTATTCAAATTTGTCATCAAAGAGATGTACTTGTCTTAGTGGATGAGGCACATGGAGCACATTTTCCTTTTCATCCTGATCTGCCACCTTCGGGAGTTGAATTAGGAGCTGATGTCTCATGTGTGAGCATTCATAAAACTGGGGGAGCCTTAACTCAAGCGT
The DNA here is from genome assembly GCF_025594975.1 of Turicibacter sp. T129. Taxonomy (NCBI): domain Bacteria; kingdom Bacillati; phylum Bacillota; class Erysipelotrichia; order Erysipelotrichales; family Turicibacteraceae; genus Turicibacter; species Turicibacter sp. T129. Next base: position 4,640 of record NZ_JAMQUU010000104.1, read on the forward strand.
CTGCTTTGCTTGTTAATAAAGCACGCATTGATGTTAAAAAAGTTCAACAAGTCATTAACATGCTACAATCTACTTCATGTTCTTATTTACTCATGAGTAGTCTAGATGGAGCGCGCCAGAATTTAGTCTTAAATGGCCATGAACAATTATCTAAAACGATTTATTTAAGTGAATATGCGCGATATAAAATCAACCAAATTCCAGGATTGCATACGATTGAACCGATAGGTGTTTACCATCAGTCTTATGATGTGACTAAACTAGGGATAAATGTTCAAGGATTAGGATTAACGGGATTTGAAGTCTATGACCTGATGTGGAAAAAATATAATATCCAATTAGAGATGCCTGACTTTAATAATGTCTTAGCTGTGATTAGCTTAGGTGATCAATTAAAAAATATTAATCGCTTAATTGAGGCGTTTAAAGACATAGCGAGTCAGCATCATAAAGAATCTAACATTGAGCAAACCCCATTTAAATTAGTGAGTCATCCTCAAGTTGAACTATCTCCACGTGATGCCTACTTTAGTGAAAAAGAATTAGTTCCGCTCGAAGAAGCCATTGGGCGATTAGCGGGTGAATCCATTTTAGCTTATCCACCAGGTATCCCTATTGTTGCCCCAGGTGAACGAATTACTTCAGAAGTGATTATTTCCTTGAAGCAACTCAAACAAAGTCATGCTTTTTTAACAGATAATGTTGATAAAGAAATGAAACAGTTATTAGTGATTAAAGAAAACAATCTTTCTTAAGATAAAGGAGTGTTACCTATGCATAAAGTTGAAACATTAGGTCGTCACATTTTAGTTGAATACTACAATTGTGATCCAGAAGTTTTAAAAGACCCTGAGCTCATTGAACAATCAATGAATCAAGCAGCGTTAGAAGCCAAAGCAACGATTGTTGATTCTGTTTTTCATCATTTTAATCCATGGGGAGTTAGCGGAGCTGTTATTGTAGCTGAATCTCATTTAACGATTCATACATGGCCTGAATATGGATTTGCATCTGCTGATTTCTTCACATGTGGTGAGATTGATCCATGGAAGAGTTTTGAATATTTAGAAACCATTTTAAAATCTGAATTTAGTGAATCGATTGAAATCCCACGTGGATTAACGTCAAAAATTCAAAAACATAGTAAAAATGATTTAGGATTAATTACACATAAACCAATTGAAGCGGCTGCAGTGTAAGTCATAAAAGGAGAGATAAACATGGAGTTTTGGTATACAGAAGAGTGGACAGAAAACGTACGTTTTTCAATTAAAGTCGATCAGCAACTTTATTCAAAAAAGTCAGATTTTCAACAAGTAGATATCTTTGAAAGCCAAGAATTAGGAAAGTTTTTAACCTTAGATGGTTTAATGATGGTTAATGAAAAAGATGAATTTGTTTACCATGATTGTATCGTTCATACACCAATGTGTGTAAATCCTAACATTAAAAATGTTTTAATTATCGGTGGTGGAGACGGTGGAACAGCTCGTGAATTATCACGTTATTCCTCAATTGAAAAAATTGATATGGTGGAAATTGATGAGTTAGTGGTTCGTGCGTCACAAGAGTTTTTACCGATTACAGCTTCTAAATTAGAAGAAGATTCACGAATTCATTTATATTTTGAAGATGGGGTAGCTTGGGTAGCTAATGCCAAAGATGAAACGTATGATTTAATTATTGTTGATTCAACGGATCCAATTGGTCCAGGAGAGGGATTGTTCTCAACAGAATTCTATCAAAATTGTTATCGCATTTTATCAAAAGATGGAATTTTAGTGAATCAAAATGAGAGCCCCTACTTTGCTCATAATGCACGCGAAATGAAACGTGCTCATGAAAAAATTAATCGTATTTTCCCAATTGCAAAGGTTTATCAGGCACATATTCCAACATACCCATCAGGACATTGGTTATTTGGATTTGCTTCTAAAACATTTGATCCGATTAAAGATGCGAAAGTTGATGAATGGAACGCATTAGGTTTAAAAACAAAGTACTATAACACAGATATCCATGTAGGATCATTCATGTTACCGACATTTGTAAAGGAGATGCTTGAAGATGCAAAATCGTCTAAGTAATGCAGCTCAGTTTTTAGCTATGGAAGCCTCTTATGAAGACGCAGATGTGGTTGTCTTCGGTGCTCCATTTGATGGAACAACCTCTTATCGTCCAGGAACGCGATTTGCCGCGCAACAGATGCGTTGTGAATCAGATGGGATCGAAACGTACAGTCCATTGCTTGATTTAGATTTAGAAGATTATTCGATTTGTGATGCGGGAGATGTCGCTTTATCGAACGGAAATACACCGAAAATCTTATCTGAGATAGAAGAAGTTGCAGCGGGAATTATTAATGATCATAAAAAGCCATTAATGATTGGTGGAGAGCATTTAGTAACACTTCCAGTTATTGAAGCATTAGTGAAAAAGCATCCTAATATTCATATTCTACATTTTGATGCGCATACAGACTTACGTGAAACGTATAACAATGAAAAATTATCGCATGCAACAGTTATTCGTCGTTGTTGGGATATTCTTGGTGATGGTCGCATTTATCAGTTTGGTATTCGTTCAGGAATGAAGCAAGAGTTCGATTTTGCTTTAAAAGATCACCATACTTATATGGAGCCATTCACTGTTCATAGCGTGAAAGATATTGTGGCACAGTTATCAGGGAAAAAAGTATATATCACGATTGATTTAGATATTTTAGATCCATCTATTTTCCCTGGAACTGGAACGCCAGAACCAGGTGGAATTACATATCGTGAACTAGAGACGGTGTTTAAAGCAATTAAAGCAGCTGACATCGAATTAGTTGGAGCCGATATGGTTGAATTAAGTCCACATTATGATACAGCTAACGTATCAACGATTGTGGCATGTAAAGTATTAAGAGAATTAGCATTATTAGTAGCAAGTAAATAGATAGGTAGGGAGATATTTATGAAACAACGTAAATTATTCACATCAGAATCAGTAACAGAAGGGCATCCAGATAAAGTTTGTGACCAAATTTCAGATGCAGTTTTAGATGCAGTTTTAGCACAAGATTCAATGGCGCGTGTCGCATGTGAAACAGTTGCTTCAAAGGATTTAGTTTTAGTGACAGGAGAGATTACAACGACAGCGACAGTTGATTTTGAAGCGATTGTTCGTCAAACGATTCGTGAAATCGGATATACAGCAAAAGAAATTGGATTAGATGCAGATAACTGCCGCGTGATGGTAGAGTTAAATGCACAATCACCTGATATTGCACAAGGGGTTGATGCTTCATTAGAAGCGCGCGAGCAAGATGAAGAAGAGGCAGTGATCGGAGCGGGCGATCAAGGATTAATGTTTGGTTATGCTTGTCGTGAGACTGAAGAGTTAATGCCGTTACCCATTTCATTAGCTCATAAATTAGCTAAAAAATTAAGTGAAGTTCGTAAAAATGGAACATTAGACTACTTACGTCCAGATGGAAAAACACAAGTAACGGTTGAATACAATGAAGTAAATGAACCAGTACGCGTTGATACGATCGTTATTTCAACTCAACATGATGAAGAAGTGTCACATGCACAAATCGTTGCTGATTTAAAAGCGCATGTCATTGAAACAATCATTGATCCTGCTTTAATGGATGAAGCAACTCGTATTTTCATTAACCCAACCGGACGCTTTGTGATCGGTGGACCAGATGGAGATGCTGGATTAACAGGACGTAAAATCATTGTTGATACATATGGTGGATATGCCCGTCACGGTGGAGGAGCTTTCTCTGGAAAAGACTCAACAAAAGTAGACCGTTCAGCAGCTTACATGGCACGTTTCATTGCTAAAAATATCGTTGCGAATGGTTTAGCTGAAAAATGTGAGATTCAATTATCTTATGCCATTGGGGTTGCTGAACCAACATCGATTTTAGTTGAAGATTTCGGAACTGCAAACGTTTCAAATGAGCAATTAGTTAACATCATTAAACGTAATTTCAAGTTACATCCACAAGGAATTATTGAAATGTTACAATTACGTCAACCCATCTTTAAACAAACAGCCGCATATGGTCACTTTGGACAAGCCAACTTACCTTGGGAACAAGTGATCGAATTAGCAGTATAAATTCCTATATAATATAGAAAGAAAAAAAGCTATAAATATTTCAAAAACAGTTTCAGTTTTGGGGTTGAAAAAAGTAAATTACCTTAATTTTTACAAAGAAAAAAGTAGTCACTTTTACAATGACTGCTTTTGTTGTATTATCAACGTTTTTAAGTATTATTTATTAAAAATATGACGATTTTTACATTAGTTTTTACATCACTAAATTTTACGGTAATAAATTTATTACCGACTTTTTTATGACTGTAAAAATATCTACAAAAACGATTGTAATTTCAAATGATAAAACGATAATTTTAGGCGATAACTCCCTTATGTATTAGAAAAATTAGCCTTATATAAAGGGTTGTCATTTTACCTACTTTTTGTCATTTATTTTTACAATTATTATTTTACTCTATTGTTCTAAAATGTAAAGTTTTTCCTGTTTTTGTGATATAATCAAGAGGACAAGACTAATATAGTTCATGATAAGTAAAAATTGACTGATAAGGAGAGGTAAAAAAATGAAACTATTGAAAATAATTCTGTTCAGTCTGGCCATTGTGATAACTGGCTTACTCTCATTATTTGCATGGGGATGTGTCGGGGGACAATACAATCAAGATGTTTTAAATGAGTTAACAGGTCAAATTATATATACCCGACGTGATACAGATTCCATTTTGAAAATTTATACCTCTCAAGCTAATTTAGAGAATGAACAATTACTTTACGAACATCAAGATTCCATTGATAATGGAAACATTTCGGGTATTACCTATGATAAAGCAAATAACCGTCTTATTTTTGAAGCCTATGATGACGCATTAGAAGATTGGGGACTTTTTAAATTAAATGAGGATGGAACAGCAACTTCTCTTGGAATTTCCACCCTCGATTTAGAAGCAGATTGGCGTGTTCATTCCATAATGGCTGAGGATAGATTTTACGAAGAAGGTGGTGATTTATACTTAAAGGATGCCGTTACGGATGAAACCATGTTAATCAAAAATTTCTACGGAGCCTATGATATAAAGTTTTCACCAGGTTACGTTCCTCGTGCTCTTTCTCAAGATGAAACCTTTGTTTTCTTTTCTTACAGTAAACACCTCACACCTTTTGGTGCTCTATTAGAGGGATTACTTAATTCTGATTACCACTTTCAAACCTATGTGCGAAACGTAAAAACAGGAGAAGAAAGTTTATATGTTGATTTTGGAGAGATTATCTTTCTATCAGAAACCGATAATTTCCTCGCCCATAACTAAGGTTGTGGGCTTTTTTACTTTTATTAGGCCTTATTTTAGAAAGTTAGGAAACTATAATCATTATTAATAAGTAATATTGAATGCTCTTAAAATATTAAGATTTAAAACATAACCTTCTAATAAAAAGGTACTTATTCAAGCGGATTAAACCCTACTCGATAAGTACCTTTTTAGGTATAAAATCATTTAATTGACCATTTTAACAGAAATTTAGTGATTAAAATCCATAAAACTGAAACTGTTGAATATTTCAATTGATAGCTTTTTTTGTCATAGCGTCTAAAATTATGTCATACACTTATTAAGAAAGAGGAAATTCTTCCGAAATGGAATCCTAGGACGAGGTGATAAGTATGATTTATAAGTTATTTAACTATTTAAAATCAGTCTCAGTGGAGGGGGAACATGGAATTGAATATTTAAGACATAATTCTCCTTATTTTGAAAGTGAACATGTATGTATAGAAGTTAAAGAAGTCTCTCATAATGAGATTCAGGTGCAAGTGATCCGTACCGTTTATCCTCTTTATAAAGTGAGACTCGAGTTTTTAAATCCAATGGAGAATGTTAAAGCGCAATTAGATTCGACAGGGGAATCTACTCCGTTTTGTGAGGAAGCAAAACACAATCAATGCTATACTTGTTCTGATTGGGGAGTATATGCTTTAGGAATTGAAAAAGACTATGGAAATGATGCGTCATTTCTTGTTAGTCCACACTATATTAAAGTAGAAATTCCATTAAATGATTCAAATGATTCTTGCTATCGTCTTTTATTTGAAAAATATTTAACCATTCATCCGAACCAAGAAATTGTCTCACGATTTAATCAGCTATTAGGGTATTCAATCGCTAATTAGATCTATTAAAACCTTCAGGGATTTATTGTAAAATATAACTTTTTTATTAAATAGAAGTAAAATATGGATTTTATCTAGAAGTTTGTCGAACTTAAGAGTTTTTTAAGGTAACTTATGGTATAGTGATGAGGGGATGATTTTAAATCATCAAATCATTAATTGGTGATATTGGGAGGATTTATGAAGAATCAACTACAATTAATAGCTTTAGTAAGTATCCTCATGGTGATAGGTGGATGTTCTCCCCAACTCAAGGCATTAAATGTTGTTCCAAAACCGGAGATAGAAACAGTAGAGTTAGAATCATTAGAAGTAGTGAGTGAAATAATTTCATCTAATTATGAGCCATTGGCTGAATCGTTAGATGCCTATTTACTTGATCAATCATTTAATGGTGTAACGTTAGTCGCTTCAGGTGATGAAATTATTCTGTTAAAAGCGTATGGATTAGCTCAAGTGAATGAGCAGGAAGAAATGACAGTCGATCATCAATTTCAAATTGCTTCTGTTTCAAAGTCATTTGTCGCTGTTAGCATTTTACAATTAGTTGAAGCGGGAAAATTAACATTAGATCAGACGATTGATAAGTATTTTCCAGATATGCCAAATGCAGAGTTAATAACGATTCATCAATTGTTAACTCATACATCAGGCTTATACTCAGGTGATGATTTAACAAATTACAGTCAGGTAACAACTGTTGACGAAATTATTGCACCTGCGTTTAAGTCTTCGAATTTATATTATGAGGAGCCAGGAACGTATTCAATTTATTCAAATTTAGGCTATGATGTCTTAGGAGCCATTATTGAACAGGTTAGTGGTCAAACTTATGCAGACTATATTGAAGAACATGTTTTGATTCCTGCCGGAATGACTCAATCTGGTTTGAATATGGAAGGATTAGTATTAGAAAATATGGCAACAGCTTATAATGGGAATATCTCCGAGGGCGATGAAGCTAAAGTCTTACATCCATCCTTTGGTTATTCCTCTGGTGGACTTCATTCGACAGCCATGGATTTATATAAATACGATCGTGCGTTACATTCTAATCTGTTAATTTCACAGGAAAGTTACGATTTAATGACTCAAGAGTCTTCGAAAGTTGGAACTAAATCATATGGTTATGGTTGGTATGTCAATACGGGGGTAGAGGACACAGTTTCTCACCCTGGAAATTTAATTGGTTGGCATTCGATGTTACTCCGTCATCAAGAAGATAAAGTTACGGTCATTTTATTAACAAATCATGATGAAAATGACATGTTCATGGCTTATAATCTGGCTCGTTTAGTTTTAGCGGAAGTGGAATAGTAAAGGGAACTCTTCTTAATTGAAGAGTTCCTTTTTATGTGCGCCCGGC
>NZ_JAMQUU010000105.1:0-1540 GCF_025594975.1 Turicibacter sp. T129
GGGCATGCGCCCAACATCCCATTCCCTACCAGTGGAGGAGACATTTACTTCGTAAATGGCAGGTGACCCACTCATTCAATATTCGGTAAGTTCTTATATCCGGAATAACCATCACAATGCAGGTAGCCTTTAAATCCATCGAGTAATTGTTCAGCGACGACTCTTGCACGAGTTAAATCTGCGTGATAATAAACGATGGGTGTTTCGCATTCTTTACCTGTTTGAATTAACCAGATTCGTGCCTGAGATGTTGCGTCACGTCCATCCGTTCGATTTAAAACTTGATAGTGCGTTTCATCGGCATGAAGAACTTCTTCTTTTACTAAGATTTTGGCGAAATAATCGTAAAGTGGGCGTAACCAATCATTGGCGACTTTGATCATCCAGTTCGCCATCGTGCGTCGATTTAATTCTAATCCGTACGTCTTCCATTCTTTTTCTTGCCGATAAAGCGGAAGACTTAATTCATATTTTTGATGGGTCACCTAGCATGCGAAGCATAAATCCTCCACTGCTAGGGAATGAATCATCCAGGCTAGAACACTAGGCCCAGCTAAGCTTCTTTGGATCGGTCCTTTAGGGACTTCAGCACATTGAATCGGCTGTGGTTCATAGGAGTCATCATGACAATCACACTTATAAGCGTGTGAATAGTAAACTTTTTTAAATAGTTTCGCTGGGATAAAGCAGACCTCTTCGCGAATGAGTTTCTTTCCTATCGGTTTCATCTTTTGACCACACTGGTCACATGTACAATCTTCACCATGTAACTCACAGTGAATTTCTTCAACGGGTAAATCTTTTGTTAGCTCGGCTTTACGACCAGATGCCTTACGGCGGCGATATCTGATTTCTTCTGTGGGTTCAATCTTTGTTTGGTGGTTTTCTAAATGAGGATCCTCAAAAAGTGAGAGTTGATTGGGATCAACTTTAGTTTTCTCGCTTGAGGATCCAAAAAGCTTTTTTGTTAGAAATTCTACTTGTTCTGTTAATTGTTGAATTTTTAGAGTCTGCTCAGTAATTTGTTGAGTTTGCTCAGTGATTTTTTGATCTTGTTGAGTGATTCGTTGAGTTTGTTGATCCAGTTTTTTTAATAAGTTCTGATTTTCTTTGATTAGTTTTGATTCAAACGTACTCAACTGCCTCACCTCTTTTTCTAAATGATTGATGTTAGGCTTAGTATGCCCAAAAGTAGATAGAAAATACAGGTTTTATTACCATTTTATAATCATTTAAATCAGACATCCTGTTTGAGCTGGTTTAATGGCTTTAGGTTGTTGAATAGATAAGCCTTCAAGTAGCCAACGAAGCTCCTGATGGGTTAAATTTTTGACTTCTTCTTGGTTTCTTGGCCATTGAAGGTTACCCTTCTCAATCCGTTTATATAATAAGATAAAACCGTCTTTATCCCAATAAAGGGCTTTGAATCGGTCTTTTTTTCGTCCACAAAATAGGAAAAGGGCATCGTTAAATAAATCAAGATTATACTTGTTCGTAATGATACCTGCTAGTCCATCAATGCCACAGCGCATATCAGTGT
>NZ_JAMQUU010000106.1:0-13510 GCF_025594975.1 Turicibacter sp. T129
CAAATATTATAGAACCAATAAAATAAAAAAAGACCTAATTGCTATATCGGAGCAATTAGGTCTTTTTTTTGTTTACATAGAGAGCAGTAGATGAGTCTAGATTCATCACATGAAGTAAAAATAGTTTTCATAAAGAGTAAATAAGTGTAATAAATTTGAATAAAAGGGATTTGAAGTGAAGGATTATGTATTTACTCAAGCGTGCACTCATATATTTACTATGGATGTAGAAGAGGTAATAAACGAATCTTAATTCAATTTAATAAGGGGGATAAGAGATGAAACAGTCAGGAGTTATACAACGACGATTAGTCGTATTGCTCTCAATCATTTTAATTTATTTTATAGCACTGTTTATTCGACTTGCGTATTTGCAAATTTTTAATTCAGGGACATTGGTTGACCGAGCCGAATCGTTATGGTCACGAAATTTACCGATTGAAGGACAACGTGGTATTATTTATGATCGAAATCATGATGCAATTGTTGAAAATGAGGTGGCACCATCTGTGATTGTCATCCCAAAGCAAGTCACAGATGTTGATAGAACGTCTGAAGTCTTAGCTGAAGTGTTAGAAGTAAGCGTAGAAGAAGCGAAAAGGCATGTCACACATGGTGTTTCCATTGAAAGAATACAGCCTGAAGGACGTAAACTTTCACTTGAGCAAGTTCAAGCTATTCAAGAGGCTAATTTGGATGGGGTATATCTGGTGAATGATGTGAAACGAAGCTATCCATATGGAAATTTATTAGCTCAAACAATTGGATTTACAGGAATCGATAACCAAGGGATTACTGGTCTTGAGTATGTGTATAATGATTACTTAATGGGAGAAAACGGGGTATGGAAATATTTTTCTGATGCCAAGGGGAACTCTTTACCACAATTTTCAGATGATTATGCTCCCGCTTCGCGAGGATTGGATATTGAGCTGACGATTGACTTACATTTACAAGAAATCTTGGAGCGAGAGTTTGAAAATGCAGTTGCTAAATATGATCCTGATCAAATGATAGGTATAATTATGGACCCAAATACAGGTGAAATTTTAGCAATGGCCTCGCGGCCAACCTATGACCCTGAAAACTATCAAGATTATGATCAAGAAATTTTTAACCGAAATTTACCAATTTGGTCAACGTATGAGCCAGGTTCAACCTTCAAAATTGTAACTTTTTCTGCTGCGTTAGAAGAAGGAGTCATGAAGCTTGAAGATCGCTTTTTCGATCCTGGTTATGCCATTGTTGATGGAGTACGTATTCGTGACTGGAAAGCTGGTGGACACGGTGATCAATCGATGTTAGAAGTCATTATGAACTCATGTAACCCGGGATTTATTGAACTTGGGCAACGTTTAGGGAAAGAGAAATTATTTGAGTACATTCGAGCTTATGGATTTAATGAAAAAACGGGTGTCGATATGTTAGGAGAATCTCAAGGAATTATCTTTAATCCAGACAACATTGGAAATGTTGAGCTAGCGACTTCATCATTCGGACAAGGAAACTCAGTTACACCGATTCAATTAGTAACAGCAGTGAGTGCCGCTGTAAATGGTGGAAATTTAATGCAACCTTATATTGTGAAGCGAATGTTGCATCCCTATACGAATGAAGTATTATACGAACGCGAGCCAAGCATCAAACGTCGTGTCATCTCTGAGGAAACATCGGAAACGATGCGTTATGCCTTAGAAATGGTTGGTGCACAAGGAAGTGGGAAGGGTGCGTATATTGATGGGTACCGTGTAGGAGGTAAAACAGGGACAGCCCAAAAAGCAAAAGATGGAGCATATATTAGCGGAGAGTATATTCTTTCGTTCGTTGGAATTGCACCCATGGATGATCCTCAGTTAGTTGTTTATGTAGCAATTGATAACCCGAAAAACACGGTTCAGTATGGTGGAGTTGTTGCCGCCCCAATTGCCCGTTCAATCTTAGCAGAGGCACTACCGTATATCGGAGTTGAACCTCGTGAAGAACAAATTGAGAAAAAATATCTATGGACAGATACAAAATATGTAACGGTTCCAGATTTTGTTGGGAAGGAGCCGAAAGAGATTGAATCTTCTTATCTGTATAATATTGAATATCACGGTGAAGGGACAAAAGTTATTTCTCAACAGCCAGCAGCCTTTTCACGTACCATTGAAGGTGGAACAGTTAGATTATATTTAGGCAATTAATATAAAGATTGGAGAGATAGTATGAATTTAGTAGAAATGAGTGATTTGTTAGGAATTAGATTTATAGGGGAAAACCAAGTTATTTCTAACTTAGCTTACGATTCTCGTGAAATCGAACCTGGGGGCGTCTTTTTTGCGATTAAAGGTCAGGATCAAGATGGACATGAATATATTGAAAAAGCTATTCAAAACGGCGCAATTGCCATTGTTGGAGAAGAAGATTTAACATTTGATATTCCCTACTTTCAAGTGTTCAATACTAAAAAAGCTTTGGCTGTCGTATCAAATGAGTATTATCAAACCCCATCAAAAGATATTAATTTAGTTGGTGTGATTGGAACGAACGGAAAGACGACAATTACCTACCTGATTCAACATGTGTTTGAATGTTTAGGGGTGGATAGTGGTTTAATTGGAACGAATGGTTCTTGGGTTGGACAAAAGAAAAAAGCGACACATACGACACCGATGAGTTTAGATTTGAATGATTTATTAAAAGAAGGGGTGAAACATAATTTACCCTATCTTGTTATGGAAGTTTCATCCCATGGGATTAAAGAAAATAGAGTGGATCAAATTCAATTCGATCGTTTAATTTTCACTAATATCACCCCAGAGCATTTAGATTATCATAAGACATTTGAAGATTATCTTTTTACCAAAATGAGACCATTTATTCAATTGAGTGATTATCAAGAAGATAAAGTAGCCATTATAAACTGTGATGATGAACATGCCGATTATTTTATTGGGGCAACAAATGGACGTATTCTAACCTATGGCTGCAAGCCTCACGCAGATTTGTTTGCCAAAGATATTGTTTATACGTTAGAGCGTACCGAGTTTTCGCTTTATGTGAAAGGGGAATTTGTGAAGCGAATGTCTATTCCTTTATTCGGTAAATATAATGTTTACAATGCTTTATCCGTGCTTGCCTATTTTTATTCTTTAGGATATGATCCATTAAAAATCGTTTCATTTATTGAAAATGTCTCTTCAATAGAAGGACGATTTGAATATTTAAAAACCCAAGATGGCGTGACAGTCGTAATTGATTATGCACATAATCCGGATGCTATTTTCCAAGTTTTGACCTGCTTAAATGTTATTGCGACAGGACAGATTATTACGGTTTTAGGGGCAGGTGGGAATCGTGATAAAGCGAAACGAAAGATTATGGGAAAACATGCAACACGTTTATCTGATCATGTGTTCTTTACGAGTGATAATCCACGAAATGAAGATCCACTGAGTATTATTTATGACTTATTATCTGGAACAAGTAGTGTCAATTATACAGTGATTGTGGATCGAGCAAAGGCTATTGAAGCTGCGATAAAAAAAGCAAAGCCGAATGATTTAGTTGTTGTTTTAGGGAAGGGACATGAAAAAACCCAAAATATTAATGGTAAAATTGTTCCTTTTAATGATAAAATAGTCGTTGAAGAAGTGATTAGAAAAAGGGGTATATAAAAATGTTAAAATCAACTTTATTTGTATTAATTTTCTCATTTTTTATCGCAACGATTATCGGACCATTCTTCATACCTTTTTTACATCGTTTAAAATTTGGTCAAGCGATTCGTGAAGAAGGTCCGCAATCTCATCGGAAAAAATCGGGAACACCAACTATGGGAGGTATTATTTTCATCACCTCGATTGTTGTTATTTTATTAGTAACAGTTTTCTTTACGAAGTATGCGACAATGAGTAATGAGTTAATGATGCTACTTTTAACTCTTGTCGGATTTGGTGCGATTGGTTTTGTTGATGATTTTATTATCGTTGTTCGAAAAAATAACGAAGGACTTAAACCAAAGCAAAAATTATTAGCTCAACTTGTATTAGCAGCAGTCTTTTTCTATCTATTTTTAAAGAGCGGTTATTCAACAGAGTTATCTTTCTTTAATTTATTTAATATTAATTTATATTGGGTTTATGGATTATTCATTTTATTTTGGATGGTTGGATTCTCAAATGCAGTTAATTTAACAGATGGATTAGATGGATTATGTGGTGGAGTGAGTGTCATTACTTTTGGGACATTTGGAATGATTGCCATCGCTCAACAACAAGTTGGAATTGCTTTATTCTGTTTTGCAGTTGTAGGCGCATTATTTGGATTCTTAGTTTTCAACTTAAATCCTGCTAAGGTATTTATGGGTGATACGGGATCACTTGCGTTAGGGGCAGCCATTGCAGCTGTTTCAATTCTCTTAAAACAAGAGTTACTATTAGTCATCGTTGGATTAGTTTACGTGATTGAAACTTTATCTGTCATCATCCAAGTTGCTTATTATAAACGTACACAAAAACGTATTTTTAAAATGGCCCCAATCCATCACCACTTTGAATTATGTGGATGGAGTGAGTGGAAAGTCGTGACCTTCTTATGGGCTATCGCATTAATTTGTGGAGTAATTGGTTTACTCATTGCCATTTAAGAAGATAGAATAAACTTTTATTAAAGGGAAGATTCTTATGAAAAAGACGATTAAATACGAAAATAAAAAAGTATTAGTCATTGGATTGGCTAAGAGTGGGAAGGCAGCTGCGCGCCTTTTACATGAATTAAACGCGGATGTAGTAATTAATGATCGTAATCCATTAGAAGAGAATCCAGATGCGGTTGAAATGATGGCAGAAGGATTCGAAGTCGTGACAGGCGGGCATCCATTAGAGCTGTTAGATCAAGGATTTGATTTAATTGTGAAAAATCCAGGAATTCCATATCGTAAAGTTCCGTTATTAATGGAAGCCATCAAGCGTAAGATTCCAATTTTAACTGAAGTGCAGTTGGCTTATGATATTAGTGAGGCACCATTTATCGGAATTACAGCAACAAATGGGAAGACAACGACAACGACGTTAATTTATGAAATGTTAGAAGAAGGTCAATTAAAACCATTAATTGCTGGTAATATCGGAGAAGTAGCGTCTTTAGTTGCACAGCAAGCGTCTAAAGAACAAGTATTAGTAACTGAGTTATCATCTTTTCAATTAATGGGGATTGATTCATTTACGCCGCAAATTTCACTGCTATTGAATATTACAGAAGCGCATTTAGATTATCATACAGATATTGATGAGTATCGCCAAGCAAAGTTGAATTTAATTGCAAATCAAACGGCTGATCAGTTTTGTGTTTATAATGCAGAAGATGAGGTTATTGTCAATGGATTATCACGTACAAAAGCCACTTGTGTTCCATTTTCTTTAACAAGTGTGGTCGATGGTGCTTATTTATCTGAAGGAGATGTCTACTTTAAGGATGAAAAGATTATTGATATTGAATCTATTTTGTTAAAAGGTGACCATAATCTTCAAGATGTCTTAGGTGCTGTTGCTGTCAGTAAATTATATGGTTGTGACACAGAAGCCATTAAGCGTGTGTTAAAGCGATTCGTAGGAGTGAAACATCGACTTCAATATGTTGATGAAGTGAATGGTGTTAAATACTATAATAACTCTAAAGCAACCAATGTAATCGCAACTCAAACAGCGTTGAAGGCGTTTGAAGATTCTATCATTCTATTAGCGGGTGGATTAGATCGTCAGCATGACTTAAGTGGATTGCTCCCTTATTTCTCTAAGATCAAAGCTATTGTGACATTTGGAGAGACGAAACATCGATTCAAAGCATTAGCTGATGAGCACCAGATGCCATGTATCGTAGTAGAGACATTAGACGAAGCAGTAAAGGAATCAGCTAAACTTGCCACGGCAGGTGATCATGTTTTACTTTCACCCGCTTGTGCAAGTTGGGATCAATATCCTAATTTTGAAACACGTGGGGATCACTTTATTGAGTTAGTTGAACAATTAAAGAATAAATAAAGTGTCTGGCTAAAAAAGAAGAGCTTAAACTAAGCTCTTCTTTTTTATGATTATGTTTATTAAAATGTATACTAATGAGGATTTAAAATGTTGATTTATATCTATAGCGAAATATCATTTGTAGTTTTTACTCATGCGATCTGTAACAAAAAAATGCGCATAACTTATATCAAAATGGTCTCTATGTTAAAATTCATGTTCAAATTAGGCTAAAATCTTGTCGCCTTATATATAACCCTAGATAAGTTTTTTGATATCCTAAAAACCTGTATTTGGACAATAGGATGTTTTGAATGGTAGAAATATTAACTATTTAGATTGCTAGAGTAAATGTAGAAAATATTTCTGTATATAGGGAGGGATTGGACGTTATTTGATAATAAAATTAAACTCCTATCAATTGGGATTGATAGGAGTTTTTTAGAAAGCTTTTTACTAAGTAAGGACATTTTACAGAGTGTTGAATACACTATTAGTGGCTAGAACTATACGTATTTAAAGGAGTAGAGCCAATGAATTACTTCATGTAGCGACTAATATTCAAGATGATTCCAATTGATAATAAAGTAATTGTTAGAGATGAACCTCCATAACTCATTAGCGGTAACGTGATTCCGGTAACAGGAAGAAGTCCAATGACAACTCCAATATTTATCATGACTTGAATCATTAGCATGGACATAATTCCAACGACGATATATTTTGCAAAAAGGTCATCTGTTTTAAGGATAATATAGGCACATCTTGCAAAAAATAAAATAAATAGAATAAGAATACCAACTGACCCTATAAATCCTAATTCTTCTGAAACAACTGCAAAGATGAAATCGGTTTGTGGTTCAGGTAAAAAGAAGTGTTTTTGAACACTATTTCCAAGTCCTATTCCGAATAGTCCCCCTGGAGCGATAGCATAAAGTGATTGAATAATTTGAAATCCTGATCCTCTTGGATCACTCCATGGATCAAGATAAGCTGTAATTCGTTCAAGACGATAAGGTGCAGAGATAATAAGAGCGACAATTCCAGCAACACCAGTTAAAATAAAATACATGAAGTAACGGATTGGCACACCACAGATAAATAGCATAACAAATCCTGTAGCAACAATGACCATCCCACTTCCAAAATCGGGTTGTAACATAATAATTCCAAACACAAGTAGAATAAAGAAAAGAAGCGGGACAACGCCTTTTTTAAATGTCTTTGCTTCTTCAACATAGTTACTCATATATTTTGCTAAGAAGATAATTAATCCAAGTTTCATGAACTCTGATGGTTGTAAAGAAAAGGCTCCAATTCCAATCCAACTTCGTGCACCTCCACGGACAAGTCCTATTCCTGGAACGAGAACAAGTATTAATAGAACTAAACTAGTAAAGAAAAAGGGTGTGGCATACTTTTTGTAAATTTGATAATCAATTCGTGAAATGGCAATCATACCTACAACTCCAATGGCGGCAAATAATAATTGCCGTTTGAAAAAGTAGAAGGCATCGTCAAATTTATACTCTGCCCAAATATATGAAGAGGAGAGAACAAAAATTAAACCGATGGTACTAATACTTAAAGCGAGTAGTAGGGTTAGTAAATCAATTGAAGGTAATTTATTTTTCATTGGAATTCCCCTTTGGTTTAAAATATATAGTAATGTATATGATAGAAGATGGATTGATTTGAAATAAAATCAAAAAAACATAAAAATAAATGTATCTATTTCCATAAATAACAATATATTGTATAAAAAAATAAGAAAAAAATATAAAATCAGACATTATTTAGATGAATTTTAAATTAAGCTAACGGATTTTGTTTAAAGTGTGTTAAAATATAAAATGATAAAAAAGACGATTCAGTCTAATAAGGAGTGAGAATATGCGCGTCCTTGTCACTGGTGGTGGGACAGGTGGTCATATTTACCCAGCACTTGCAGTCGTTCGAACATTGCAACAAGTAGATGACCAGTTAGAAGTTTTATACATAGGAACTGAAAAAGGATTAGAAAATGAAATTGTAACTCATGAAGGGTTACCATTTAAACATATTGAAATAGCAGGATTTAAACGCTCATTATCATTAGAGAATTTTAAGACGATTATGAAGTTTTTTAAATCAGTTTCGGTTTCAAAAAAATATATTAAAGAGTTTAAACCAGATGTTGTCGTCGGTACCGGTGGCTATGTCTGTGGGCCTGTTGTGTACAGTGCCGCTAAATTAAAAATTCCAACGATTATTCATGAACAAAATAGTTTGCCTGGTGTGACGAATAAATTCTTAGCACGCTATGTTGATAAGGTAGCCATTTGTTTTGAGGAAGCACGTTCGTATTTCCCTCAGAATAAAGTCGTTTTAACAGGAAATCCAAGAGCTACTGAAGTTGTATCGACATTAAAGGTTGGCAAAAGTGCTTTAGGATTAAATCCTCATAAAAAGACAGTCATGATTAGTGGGGGTAGTCGTGGTGCAGAGCCAATTAACGATGCTTTTATTTCAATGATTAAAGAGTATGAAAAAGCAGATTATGAAGTTGTTTTTGTAACGGGGAACAAACATTATGAAGCCATTAAAAATCGTATTGAGAATGTAGAAGAATTACAAAATGTACATATTTTACCATTCATTAATAACATGCCTCAATACTTAGTTAATATGGATTTATTTGTCGGACGTTCAGGTGCAACTTTCTTAGCGGAAGTCACAGCTTTAGGCGTTCCATGTATTTTAATTCCATCTCCATATGTTACTGCGAATCATCAAGAGTATAATGCACGAAGCTTAACAGATCATGGTGGAGGCGTCTTGTTACTTGAGAAAGAGTTAACCGGGGATCGCTTATATAACGAAATAGATAGGATTATGAGAGATGATCAATTACGTCTAAATATGCAAAACACCTCAAAGCAACTTGGAATTCCAGATGCAGCACAACGTCTGATAACATTGATGAATGAAATTATTGAAAAAAAGTAGGTGTTTTTAATGTTTAAAAGTTTTATAGAAGAGTATACAAAAAACAATTTAGGACTTTTATTAGAAAATGAGCCACTTGCAAAGCATACGACGTTTCGTGTGGGAGGGCCTGCTCGTATTTTTGTAACG
Source organism: Turicibacter sp. T129 (assembly GCF_025594975.1). NCBI lineage: Bacteria > Bacillati > Bacillota > Erysipelotrichia > Erysipelotrichales > Turicibacteraceae > Turicibacter > Turicibacter sp. T129. The sequence continues at coordinate 9,120 of NZ_JAMQUU010000106.1, forward strand.
CCAAATTCAAAAGAATCTCTTGTTCAAACATTAACATTAATTCGTGAACTCGATCTAAAATATAAAGTAATTGGAAGAGGTTCGAATTTACTTCCATCGGATCAGTTATTCGAAGGAATCATTGTGAAGTGTGATAAAGGATTAGATCACATTGAAATCAAAGAGAATACAGTGACTGTTGGAGCAGGTGTATCAACCATCTTACTTGCTAATCGTGTAGCAAAAAATAATTTATCAGGATTAGAATTTATTTCAGGTGTTCCGGGTTCAGTGGGTGGCGCTATTTACATGAATGCAGGTGCTTATAATAAAGAGATTAAAGATATTTTAATAAAAGCGCTAGTAATTGATGGAGAAGGACAGTTAATTTGGTTATCTAATGAAGAATTAGAATTTGCTTATCGTACCTCTATTCTCCAAGATAAAAAGAATTGGACAGTTGTTGAGGCTGTGTTAGAACTTGAACCGGGAAATTATGAAGAGATTGCTGAGTTAATGAAAGTTCGAAAAGTTCGTCGTATTGAATCGCAACCTACGAATATGCCTTCAGCTGGTAGTACATTCCGTAATCCGCTACCTCATTATTCATGGAAATTAATTGAAGACTCAGGCTTACGTGGTGTTCGTATTGGGGGGGCTGAAGTTTCAAAGAAGCATTGTAATTTTATTGTTAATGTTGGGGATGCAACAGCACAAGATATTTATGAACTAATTCAACATGTTCAATCGGTTGTTTTAGAAAAGCATGGAATTGAATTACACCCAGAGGTTGAAATGTTTAACTGGTAGGTGAGGGGAGAATGGCAGTAAAAAAAGTTGTTTCAATAGAGCAATATCGTCAAAAATCAAAGAATAAACCTAAAAAAAGACTAAAGAAGAAGGTTAAAAGCTTCTTTTTTAGTCTCTTTATTATACTTATTGTTGGGAGTATCTTTTATTTTACATCATCATTGAGTAAACTATCGGTGATTTACTTTGAAGGATTACACTATGTTTCACGTTCAGAGTTAATTCATCTGACGGGTCTAACGTATCAAGATTATTTTCTTGAGTTAGACACGGAAAAAATTGCGACTGATATTTTAAAACATCCACTGATTACGAATGTAACCGTGAAGAAAACAGGGCTAAATCAGTTGAACATTGAAGTGAAAGAAAAAGATATTATCGGATGTGTTGAGCTTGATGGTGGTTTTCGCTATGTTTTAAGTGATGGAAGGTTAATTGCTAATGATCAAGCGATAAATGTAACTTGTCAAGGTACAGTTATTTACGGTTTGACTAAAGAAACGTTGAAGGAGTCAATTTTAAGTTTATTTATTCAATCAATGACAAAACTTGATCCTATTCTAATTAATTTAATTAAGGAAATTCACTATGAACCAATGTATGGAGATATTAATCGTTTTTCTCTCTTTCTAAAGGATGGGAATACCATTAATGTAAATAGTTATAGTATGGTCAATAAGCTTAAGTATTATCAGACAATGGTCGACAAAGTCTCAAGTTTGTATGAAGGCGTAAAAGGAACCTATCACTTAGATGTAGGAGACTATTTTGAGCCGTATTCAAGCTCTGGAAAGGTTCTATTAAGGGATGAAAATAATGGCTTATTAACTGAAGAGTAGACTGTGGATAAATAATGTGTATAATGTGTGATTATCCCGATGATATTTTGTAAATAGTCTTTTCTTTGTTATAAAAATATAGTAAAATAAATTATGATATTGTGGTAATAGACCCATATGTTAGTGGAGTGGTTTGAGGTGAAAAATAATATTTATGCTTGCTTAGAAATAGGTTGTGCAGAAGCTAGAATGATGGTGTGTAATATTAGGCAAGAGCGCCTCTATGTATTATCGCAGCAATCCGTTGTAGCAACTGGAATTGAAAATGGAAATGTCGTCAATGTGAATCAAATCGTTGAAAAATTAAAGCTATTAAAAGCTAATGTTGAAGCAGATTTAAAGCAAGACATTCAAAATGTTTTATTAGCTGTTCCTAGCGTAGAATGTCGCATTGATAATGTGGCTAATTCGTTGGAGCTTGACCCTAATCAACCAATTAGTCATGCTAATATCAAACAGTTGTTCCGTGATATTATTAATCAGCCAACATATCATGATCAAGTAGCCATTAATATTGTGCCGCGAGCTTTTGTTGTAGATGATAAAAATGCGATTCAAAACCCTCTTGGTATTATTGGAAAACAATTGATCTTACATGCACAAAAAGTCACTGCCTCTGCCTCGTTAGTTTACAACTTAATTAACATCGCTGAATTAGCAGGATTTAGAATTGCAGATATTGTTTTGGGAAGTGTTGCAGAAACGATGTACGCTCTTACGTCAGAACAGTTGAAAAAAGGAGCTTGCCATGTCAATATCGGGAAGGATATGACAACAATTACAGTGGTTCACTCAGGTAAAGTTGTCTCTTCTGTCTCTTTATCAACGGGTGGAAAAGATGTGACACAACACATAAGTGATGCATTTAAAGTAGATGAACAGACAGCAGAAATGTTAAAGTTAAACTTTGGTCGAATTTATCATGAATCAACTGCTCCCGAGATTATTTATGCTGATGATTTAGATGGTCAGTTTGTCTGTGTTACACGTCAGATGTTAACAGATATTATTACATCTCGTTATGAAGCAATTTTGAAGGTAGTTAAACAATATTTAATTGAAAATTGTTATAAACATGACCAGATGCAATATATATTTACAGGTGGTGCAAGTGAGATTGAAGGGTTTAATTTGTTAGCAAAAGCAATCTTTGCTCAAGAGGTAACTGTCTTTACTCCTTCAATGCTTGGAGCTAGAAGTGCTAAATATGTAAAATTAATTGGGATGGCAACATTTATTCATGAAATGTCGTTGTTGACTGGACAAAAAAGTAATATAATTGACTTTGACCAATATGCGAATGTCATACCAGATTCACCTTTGAGTATGGTTGAATCTATATCAACAGAGGTGACACCTAAAACAAAAGGGCATGACAGAACATTTATGGATCATAAGTTAGAAAACAGTGGTGTATTAGTCCGTATTTTCGATATGATATTTGATGAAAAAGTAGAATAGAAGTAAAAGTAAGAGGAGGTTTCAGGGATGGAAGGTTTCGGATTTGGAAATGAGTTTACGTATGCCCCAAGAATTATTGTAATTGGTGTTGGTGGTGGAGGTAGTAATGCTGTCAACCGAATGATTGAAAATGATGTACAAGGTGTAGAATTTGTGGTTGTTAATACAGATGCACAGGCATTAAATCTTGCTATTGCTGATCGCAAATTCCAAATTGGACGTGATTTAACTCGTGGTTTAGGTGCAGGTGGAAATCCTGAAGTAGGTCAACATGCTGCCGAAGAAAATTTAAGCGAGCTTAAAGAATTAGTAAAAGGAGCTGACATGGTCTTCATCACTTGTGGTATGGGTGGTGGAACTGGTACAGGTGCTGCCCCTGTTATTGCTAAAGCTGCAAAAGAAAGTGGAGCGTTAACGGTTGGGATTATCACGCGTCCATTCACATTTGAAGGAAAACGTCGTACTGATTTCGCATTACGTGGAATCGCGGAACTAAAGGCTAATGTTGATACATTAATTTCAGTTCCTAATGATCGATTATTACAAATCGTTGATCGTACAACACCAATGTTAGAAGCATTCCGTGAAGCGGATAACGTATTGCGTCAAGGGGTTCAAGGAATTTCAGAAATTATCGCAGTACCAGGTTTAATCAATCTTGACTTTGCTGACGTTAAAACGGTTATGCATAACAAAGGTTCAGCAATCATGGGAATTGGTCTTGGAACGGGAGAAAACCGTGCAACTGAAGCTGCTAAAAAAGCTATTGCAAGTCCATTACTTGAAAATGATATTGATGGAGCAACGGATGCAATTATCAATATTTCTGGTGGGATGGATATTGCCCTATTTGAAGTTGATGAAGCGTTACGTACAATTCGTGATGCATCAACAACTGAGATTAATATTATTTATGGGGCAACAATTAACCCTGATTTAGGTGAAGATTTAATCGTTACAGTCATCGCAACTGGATTTGACGAAACAAATGCAACAGCAAAGCCAGTTGAAATGTTAATTGGTGATAATCGTAACAAGAAAACATCAACACCTCAATCAGAGCAGGAAACACAACCATCGGCTGAACAACCAAAACCATCTCAACCAAAACGTCAACCATTTGGTGGAGATAGTGTAGAAATGATTCCGAACTGGTTAATGAACCGTTATAAATAAGAGAGAGCTTAGCTCTCTTTTTTTATGTGCGCCCGGCATGGGTATTATCTAACGGGTTAAAGTCCCGAGTACGTCCAAGTAGCGGAAAGTACATAGCCTAAGACAAGGGTGTCCTCTGCGAGGAGG
>NZ_JAMQUU010000107.1:0-1127 GCF_025594975.1 Turicibacter sp. T129
CCTGAGTTGTCAATTTAAATCAGACCATTATTTATCACAAACTAAGCAATTGGAAGGAGTGAGTCTAATCCAGTTGCTTTTTTCATGATTTCTTCTGGTGTGTAATAGTTTAAAGATCTTCGGGGTACACGATTATATTTCATCGCAATTTCATTTAATTTCTTTTGTGAATGGACGGATAAATCCGTGGATTTCGGTAGGTCTTGTCTAACGATACTATTTGAATTCTCATTCAATCCTCGTTGTCCTGGTGCTCCTGGATCACTAAAGTAAATCTCAAGAGGTATCTTGCTTTCTTGTTCAATTTCTTTCCATCTAGAAAACTCTTTTCCTCGATCAAAGGTGATTGTTTTGATGCCGATTTCAACTTGTTCATTTAGCCAATTTAATGTCGCATCTTTGACATCTTGACTCTTACGACTTGCTTTTAATAGGACGATATATTTACTTTTCTTTTCAACTAAAGTGACAATGGCTGATTGACGATTCTTACCGACAATGGTATCCCCTTCAAAGTGCCCATATTCTTGATTCATCGAAGCTTTAGGATACTGCTTATCTCGCTCATGAATGGTTTTACAATCATTGATTCTTCCACGTGTTTCTTTATGATTTTTAGGGTTATTCTTTCCTTTTCGACGGAGCTTTTTAGCGTCAATGACTCCATTTTTAACAAGCTTATATAATGTTTTAGTTGAGACTCTTTCTGAATGGCCCATCAGCTTATCACGCCCCGCAATAGCATCTAATGACCATCCTTGATCTAATAACTCATGAATCTCTTGTACTTTCTGCTGAGATAAAGTGATTTCTTTTCTTCCGCAACGCTTTTTATTTTCCTTGTAAGTAGAATAGATTTCTTCAACAGTGAATCCCTTTTTCAATAAGCGATAATAGTTATAAACTTTATCCTTTCCAATCTTCATACGTCGTGCACATTCACGAGCATTAATACCTAAATAATAATTTGCCTCTATATTTGTCAGCTGATTTATGTTAATATGATGATAAGACATAGATGAAAACTCCTTAATTTGTTTGGCGATGAATTAAGTGTACCATCTATGCCTTTTTTATTACCATTAAATATGATTATCAGTTGTCTGACTTAATTATATAATTCAGGA
>NZ_JAMQUU010000108.1:0-677 GCF_025594975.1 Turicibacter sp. T129
GTCAAACACTTTTTTATTTTTAGCTCTGTTAGATTTTATTGTTGGTAAATAAGAAATCTAACAGAGCTTGTAATTTTTACGAAAAACATTGTGTTATAATATATATTAATATATGCTATAAAGATTTAATGAGGGGAGGGATAAAATGCTTGAAACTAAAAGGTTGAAACTTAGAAATTTCAAAGATACTGATATTTATGAATTATTTGATTACCGCAATAATCAAATATGCGCAAAGTATCAAAGATATGACGATAAGTCTGAAAAAGCTCTTAGTGAGTTTATTAAAAGAAATAAAGACCAACATTTTCTATCAGAAACAGAACAGCATTACGCTATTACTCTAAAGACAGATGAACTCATTGGAGATGTAGCAATCTATTTTAAAAAGGAAACAATAACACTTGGCTATACGATTTCATACAAGCATCATAGAAAGGGTTATGCTTTTGAAATTCTATCCGCTTTAGTTAAGTCTCTTCATTATAAATATTTGGAGTATGAAATTGTCTGTTTAGTGGATGAAGGTAACATACCGAGTATGAAATTGTTAGAGAAATTAGGCTTTATCAATGAAGGATATGAAGAAAAGGTAAAGTCTTATATTTTTAGTTTAAGCTGTGTTAGATAAAAATGTTGAATATTAGTAAAAAAATGGGGCTGTATCAAAATGACTA
>NZ_JAMQUU010000109.1:0-1888 GCF_025594975.1 Turicibacter sp. T129
GGGGCTGTCTCAAAATAGATGGCCCTTTGAATTAAAAAACTACAGTTTACAAAAAAAGGCAGTCCCATTCGGGACTGCTTTTTTGTATACTTTTTTTATGCTAAAAAAAGAAAATATACATCAAGATTATACAACTTATTCAGCTGGATATCAACTCTCTTTAACGATGGATATTCAAGTTTATATTGCACCTCATGACCCTGTACGTTTGCTTAATCAATTATTGGAGGGATTAGATTATAAAAAATTATTAAGCACTTACTCTGATCAAGGGAGAAATTCTGTCGTACCACCGGTTATCATGTTTAAGATTTTAGTTTACGCGTATATGAATCGCGCTTTCTCTTCACGAGAAATTCAGCGACTTTGTCAACGGGATATTCATTTTATCTGGCTGTTAAACGGTTATCCCGCGCCTAGCCATCATACGATTAATCGATTTAGAAAACATCATTTAAGCGATGGCATCCTAGAAGATTTATTTGATCAATGGATTGAGCGTCTTCACGCCTTAGATGAAATTCATTTTAAAAACCTGTTTATTGATGGAACAAAAATTGAAGCGAATGCCAATCGTTATTCCTTTGTTTGGTTAAAATCAGTCACTAAAAATGAATCTAAACTTCATACAAAAATTGAAAAACTGCTTCAACAAATCAACGAAATGTATCTAACAACGTATCAGTTCAATTCGACTCAACCCTTAGATGGTTTAGAATCTTGTTTAATGAATTTGAAACAACGAGTGATTGAACAATCCATTGAATTTGTTTATGGAAAAGGAAAGAGAAAAACCGTTCTACAACGTCAAGTGGAAACACTCGAAGATTATATTGAAAAACAGAAAATGTATTTGACGTATCAAGAAATGATTGGCGAGCATCGTTCAAGTTGTTCAAAAACGGATGTTGATGCCACTTTTATGAGAATGAAAGACGATCACATGAAAAATGGTCAATTAAAACCAGGATATAATGTCCAAATTGGCGTTGAAGCGGAGTATATTGTTCATGTTGGAATCTTTAGTTCGGCCAATGATGTCACGACTTTGATTCCCTTTCTGACATCTATGGAATCTCGATTATCTAACACATTTGAACGGGTGATCGCAGATGCAGGTTATGAAAGTGAAGAAAATTATGCTTATTTGAAGGAGAACCATCAAAAAGTTTTCATTAAGCCCCTCAACTATGAAGCCTCAAAAACAAGAAAATATAAAGCTCAACTGGGGAAACGAGAAAACATGGCGTATGATGAACTCACAGATACCTATACGTGCGCAAATGGCAGAACGTTAAAACCGATTGAAGTTAAAATTAGAGAAAGTCAGACGGGATATCGAAAAGAAGTCACCCTTTATGAATGTGAAACTTGCCAAGATTGTCCCTTGCGTTCAAAATGTACAAAAGCGAAAGAAGGAAACCATAAACGAATAGAAGTGTCTAAAAAAATGCTTTCGCTAAGAACAGAGTCACTTGAAAATATCCAAAGTGAAGAAGGGATTATTTTAAGAAAGAATCGCTCCATTCAAGTCGAAGGTGCTTTTGGCGTGCTAAAACAAGATTACGGCTTCAGAAAATTTTTAACCCGTGGAAAAGTTCATGTCACAGTAGAAATGTTGCTTCTATGTTTTGGATATAATGTACAAAAATTACATAACAAAATCCAAAGCAATCGTTGCGGGCAACAACTCCATAAACAAAAAGTGGCTTAAAAAATCAGAATATACGGTCATTTTGAAGGAAAGAAACGTCCTTCTTTTCATCGTACTCAAAAATAAATTCAATCCATAAAATTCAATCCAGGGCCTAATTTTTTTACGATGAATAGCCAAAAAAAGGAGCATGTAGCTCCATGACTATGAAGTTTTAGTCATTTTGATACAGCC
>NZ_JAMQUU010000011.1:0-31716 GCF_025594975.1 Turicibacter sp. T129
CAGAGTGAGAGCTGGTTTGAGAAAAAAGTGTGCGAGTAAGTTAGTGTGTGATCTGTGTATAAGTTTGGTAAATAAATCAGAAGTCGGAGCTGGTTTGAAAAAAAGTGTGCGAGTAAGTTAGTGTGTGATGTGTGTATGAGTTTGTTAAGTAAATCAGAGTTAGAGCTGGTTTGAAAAAAAGTGTGTGAGTAAGTTAGTGTGTGATGTGTGTGAAGTTTGGTAAACAAACCAGAAGTCGGAGCTGGTTTGAGAAAAAAGTGTGCGAGTAAGTTAGTGTGTGATGTGTGTATGAGTTTGTTAAACAAATCAGAAGTCGGAGCTGGTTTGAAAAAAGTGTGCGAGTAAGTTAGTGTGTGATGTGTGTATGAAGTTTAATGATCTATATGTAAAACGTTGAGCTAATATAGAGACGTTTAGTTAGTAATAAAAATTGCTAAAGTTTAATAGTAGGGTAGTATGATAATTAAGGTTTCAAAATGTAAGAAAATTAATTATTGAATCAGATGAATGATTTAGTCGGTAAAACGTATGGATGGAGTTGAGATAAGTTTTCCATGTGTGAGTATGTGTATGAGTTTGGTAAGTAAATCCAGATTCAGAGCTAGTTTGTAACAAATAGGTATGAAAATCAGATTAAGGTCAGAGCTAATCTGATTAAAATGAGTTAAAGAATGTATATGCGAGTTAATTGATTAATAGGTTCCAGTCGGAGTGGGCATATTAATAGTGGAACTTATCCACAATTTAAAAAAATCAGAAACGAAATTGATTTTATGTACAGGAATTTATAAAAGTAGAGGCTATCTTATAGATAGAATATCTCATAATTGGGGTCGGAGCCAATTTTGTTGATCGATCACTTAATAATTGAATGAAGTCTTGAGTAAGACGAAGATTAAAAATATGAAAGGACTTATGAATTCATACTCTAGAAAGAGCCATAAAGAATGGATGAGAATAAAAATGTATGAAGTAATAAATCAAAGATTATTTATTATAGTCAAATATCCAGGTGGTTATACATAAGTAATTTAAAATTAAGAAAAGATTCTAAGAAAACAAAAAGAGCTACCAACGTTTGCTGGTGGCTCAAAAAATTAATGTAGTATAATAGTGCTTTTCCATGTGAGAAGCCGTGTTCGGACAGACAATTGAATAGATGCCACGATAGAAATATCGTTTTTACCGGATACAGGGCCGTATTCGGAGGTCCGCCTAAGATGAAGGACCACTAATAAGTAATTTTATCTGTTAATAAAAATTGATGCTTAAGGCTAAGGAAATTAATAAGATTATGTGCGCAAGTAATCTTGTTTAATATTCTTTAGTAACGCACCTTTTGTGCAAGTTTATAGATTGTAATAGAGCTCATTACAATTAAAAGCGATCAGAATTTTATCTGATCGTTTTTAATTATAATTGGATAATGGGGAAAAAGTGTATGAAACTTTAGGCGATACTTTTTTTTTACCTCAAAATGGATATAATAGATTATAAGCGTTTTTTATGAGTTATAAGGAGTTTGAGATTTTAATGCAAAAGGTTATATTAGAGACGATAAAAAAATACAATTTATTTGAGAAAAACAACTCGGTTATTGTAGCTGTGTCGGGAGGTGCGGATTCGATGGCATTATTGCATTTCATGAAGCACTTTGCTACAACTCATCAACTACGTTTAATCGTGGCTCATGTTAACCATAAAAAACGAGAAAACTCAGAGTTAGATGAAATCTTAGTTGAACAAGTTTCACGTGCTTATGATCTTCCCTATGAGGTCTATTACTTACCTAAAACGAATGAGGTTGAAAACTTTCATGAATATGCGAGAAATAAACGTTATGAGTTCTTTAAGTCAGTAGCCAACGATTACGGGGCGGGATGTTTAGTGACAGCACATCACGCAGATGATCAACTAGAGACTCAGCTTCATCGGTTCTTATATCAAAATATTCCTAGTGGTTTAATTGGCATTGAACCAACGACTATAAATGAAGGATTAAAAGTTGTTCGACCTTTAATTGCTGTTACTAAGAAACAAATCTATGAATATTGTGAAAAAGAGCAAGTCTTGTTCAGGGAAGATGAATCTAATAAAAGTGATGTTTATACAAGAAATCGTATTAGAAAGTATATTGTTCCGGAGTTGGTGAAAGAAAGTCCATCTATTTATGAACATGCAAGGATGATTAGTGAGCAATTAAGTGAAGATGAAGCCTACTTTTCCGCACAAGTTGATCAATTAATGAGTCATGTTTTTCAAAGTGAAGGAACTTTTGAAGTCTCGCGAAGTTTTCTTCAAGAATTACCTCCAAGTTTAATGAGACGTCTTATTAAACGGATTTTACAGAAGTTTACACTCAAAGATATTCAAACGATGCATATTGAAGAAATTCAAAAACTTATTAAAAATCCGAAGCCTAATTTAATGTTAACCTTACCACATCAAATCAGTTGTATAATCGCATATGATGTAGTAAAATTCTCTACAATACCTCTATTGGAGCATGACTATGAAGTGGTTCTATCATTTGATACAAGGACAGTTTTACCCATTGGTTCTGTGATTAAAGTAAGTGAGAACAAAGTCGATGAAAAAACGGAAAAATCTTGCATTAATAAAGTTCATTTGTGTTATAATGAAATAGAATTACCTTTAAAAGTTAGAACGCGTAGACCAGGCGATCGTATTCAGTTAATGAATGATTATGGATCTAAAAAAGTAAAGGAAATTATGATTGAAAATAAGATTCCTAGGGTACTAAGAGATTCTTGGCCTATTGTAACAGATGCCAATGATCAAATCATTTGGATCCCGCTTTTAAAAAAGTCAGCGCTTTGTCATCGACAAGTAAAAGGTCATGTAATTACAATTGATTATTGCCACCGTGGAGGGAATGAAAAAGATGCATAACGATATTAAAGAAATTTTATTTACAACTGAGCAAATTGAGGCCAAAGCAGCAGAATTAGCAAAACAATTAGAAATCGACTATGCGGATAAAAAACCAATTTTATTAGGTTTATTAAAAGGATCAATTCCTTTTATCGGAGATTTAATGAAACACATGAACATTCCAGTTCAAATCGAATTTATGGATGTTTCTAGCTATCACGGGGGAACAACTTCTTCTGGACAAGTTAAAATTTTAAAAGACTTAGATACTTCAGTGGAAAATCGTCATATCATCATTGTTGAGGATATCGTAGATACAGGGTTCACATTAGATAAAGTGATTGCGTTATTAAAACATCGTGGAGCAGCTTCAGTTGAGGTGGTAACAATGTTAGATAAACCAGAAGGACGCGTCGTTGTCATGGAACCTAAATATATTGGATTTAATATTCCAAAAGCATTCGTTGTAGGATACGGATTAGATTATGATGAGTATTATCGTAATTTACCATATGTAGGTATTCTTAAAGAAGAAGTCTATATGAATTAAGAAAGAGGTGCGAAAATGCCGCCAATTAATCCAAAGGATAAGATTAATAGCATTAAAAAGAAAAGTAGTTTTAATAAAAAAGGTCCACAAAGTATTGGAATCTACTTCATTCTATTTATTATTGTTTTAGGATTATATGGATTTATATTTATTGAACCGGAACAAACAGTTATTGAAGAACCAACATATAATGAATTTGTTACACAAATTGAAAACGAGAATGTCCTTTCAATGGATGCTCGTCCAATCGATGGAGAAGATAATAAAAACTTATGGACTATTTCAGGTAAGATGAAAGTTAATGGGAAGGAAACTCCTTATACAATCATTGTAGCTGATACTGCTTATGATAAAATAAGTGACTTAGCTATTAGCCATAATGTTAGCTTAACAAATGGTGTAGCACCAACGATTGGTAAGGTATGGAGTTTCTTATCTTATGCTGTATTAACAGTATTATTCCTAGGGGTTATCATGTTCATGTTTAGATCAGCCCAACGCGGGAATAATAAAGCATTTGACTTCGGTAAGAGCCGTGCGAAGTTATCAAAACAAGAAGGGATTTCATTTGATGACGTAGCCGGAAATGATGAAGAAAAAGAAGAGTTAGTAGAAGTTGTGGACTTCTTAAAAAGCCCAGCTAAATATAATGAAATGGGTGCTCGTGTACCAAAAGGTATTTTATTAGTCGGGCCTCCAGGTACAGGTAAAACATTACTTGCTCGTGCCGTAGCTGGTGAAGCTGGTGTGCCATTCTATTCAATCTCAGGTTCAGATTTCGTTGAGATGTTCGTTGGGGTTGGAGCAAGCCGTGTTCGTGATATGTTCCAAACAGCTAAGAAAACAGCACCATGTATCATCTTTATTGATGAGATTGATGCTGTGGGTCGTCAACGTGGAGCTGGTATGGGTGGAGGACACGATGAGCGTGAACAAACATTGAACCAGTTACTTGTTGAAATGGATGGATTCGGTCCAAACTCTGGAATTATTGTTATGGCTGCAACAAACCGACCAGACGTATTAGATCCAGCTTTATTACGTCCAGGACGTTTTGACCGTCAAATTACAATTGGTCGTCCAGATGTAAAAGGACGTGAAGCAATTTTAAGAGTACATGCTCGTAATAAGCGTTTAGCACCTGAAGTACGTTTAGAGGATATCGCCCGTCGTACACCAGGATTTAGTGGTGCAGATTTAGAGAACTTATTAAATGAGTCAGCGTTATTAGCTGCTCGTGATAATCGTAAGCAAATTCAAATGAAAGACGTGGATGAAGCAACAGACCGCGTTATGATGGGACCTGCTAAAAAATCGAAAGTCTTCTCGAAGAAAGAGCGTCGTGTTGTTGCTTATCATGAAGCAGGACATGCTGTTGTTGGTATCAAACTTGAAAATGCTGAGGTTGTTCATAAAGTTACAATCATTCCGCGTGGTGAAGCAGGTGGTTATGCCTTAATGCTTCCTGAAGAGGAAACATATTTACAAACAAAACAAGATTTATTAGACCGTATTACTGGTTTACTTGCTGGACGTGTGTCAGAAGAAATTACATTTAATGAAGTAACAACAGGAGCTCATAATGACTTCCAAAAAGCTACAGCGATTGCACGTGCAATGGTAACAGAGTATGGGATGAGTGATTTAGGTCCAATCCAATACGAACAACGTAGTGGAAATGTCTTCTTAGGACGTGACTATAATAAAGATAAAAACTTCTCTGATCATTTAGCACGTCAAATTGATGAAGAAATTCATAAGATTATTAGTGAGTGTTATAATCGTTGTCGAAAAGTTTTACTATCAAATCAAGACTTAGTAAAATTAATTGCTGAGACATTATTACAATACGAAACATTAACTAAAGAACAAATTGATGAGTTAGTTGAAAAAGGGAAGTTAGAAACAACTGCTTATAGTGTAGCTGATTCAAAAGAAGATAAAAAACAACCTAAATTTAAGTTAGTTCGTGAAGGTAACTATAAGTTAAAATCAACCTTAACTGTTTCGAAAGAAAAGTTACCAATCATTGATTTAACAAAAGAATAATTTTTTGAATAAATATAAAAAAACCGCTTCTTGTATGAAGAGCGGTTTTTTATTTGATTCGGTGTTTTAAGTGACGGATAACCGTATAATCAAGGGAACAAATAATAATCATTAAGAGAATTCCAATAATCAAAATTAATCCAATAATAATTCGACGACTTATTTCCCATATCTGACAGGATAAGAAAAGAAAAGTCAGAAAGGAAGCACTCAGGATAATTAGGCATTGGTCATTAATCTGGTGTCGTTGAATAAACCAAAGGAATAAAATCCCTATCCAAATATAACGTTCATAGGGTTGAAGATTTATTGGACTGAAAATTAGGAGTGGAATCAAACAAAGAATAAGTCCTAATGCTAAAAAATTTCTTAAATAGTACAAATAAAATCCCCCTATCCGTTAAAAATAAGGGTTGAATAGCCCATTATTAGTTTATAAAATTAGAGTAAAATATATGCATATATCGTGTAGTTTTATCTATAGGAAAAAATCATATAGTTATTGGGATAATGAAGTAGATGGATAATGAAAGTAACTTTTCAAATAGACACCATTCGTGTAAAATTGATAAACGAGATATTAGTTTCTAATTTCCTAAGAAATAACTATCAATCAGGAGGAATCATAGATGAAAGATTATTTAGTAAAAGCTTTAGCCTTTGATGATCAAATTCGTGCGTTTGCAATTAGTTCAACGAATTTAGTTGAAGAAGGGCGCCGTCGTCATGGATGTTGGCCAACAGCATCTGCTGCATTAGGTCGTACTTTAACAGTTGCAGCGATGATGGGAAGTCAATTAAAAGGTGAAGAAACAATTACAATTCGTATTAACGGGAACGGGCCCATCGGATCAATCATTGTTGATGCAGATTCAAAAGGAATCGTTCGTGGATACGTAACAAACCCAGAGGTTCATTTCCAATATAATTCAGGAAAATTAAATGTTGGAATGGCTGTTGGAACAGATGGACAATTATCAGTAACAAAAGATTTAGGATTAAAAGATTACTTCACAGGACAAGTTCCATTACAAACAGGTGAAATAGGTGATGATTTCACTTATTATTTTGCAGTATCTGAGCAAGTACCATCTGCAGTTGGAGTTGGGGTTTTAGTTGATCCAGATAACTCTGTTCGTGCAGCAGGAGGATTCATTGTTCAAGTGATGCCAGGTGCAACAGAAGAAACACTAACTAAATTAGAAACAGCATTAGCTAATATCAAGCCAGTTTCTACAATGATTGATGAAGGATATACACCAGAAGCTATTTTAGAAGCGATTTTTGGTAAAGATGAAGTTCGTATTTTAGATCGTCATGATGTTCATTTTGAATGTAAATGTTCAAAAGAGAAATTTGAAACTGGAATCATGAGCTTAGGTAAAGATGAAATTCAAGCAATGATTGATGAGGATAATGGTGCAGAAGCAGTTTGTCACTTCTGTATGGAACGTTATCAATTTACAGCTGAGGAATTAGAGGCATTAAAAAATAGATAATAAAGGATAAAAATCAATGGGACAATATGAAGAGCAAGTAGAAGTTGTAGAAGCAGAAGTTATCAGTGATGGTAGCCAGTCTTCGGAAAAAGATTATTGGCGTAAACAGCTGAAGGAAGAGTTAAGAGCAGAATTGCGTGAAGATTATCATCATCAACTTCGTAAAGGAGTACTGTCTGCTTTAGGGAAAAGTTATAATCTTGGAATGATGATTGCAGTTGTTGTCTCATTTAGTATTCATCACTCCATCTTATGGGCTATTATCCATGGTCTATTAGGATGGTTTTACGTCATTTATAAAATTCTTTTTGGTTACTAAAAACAAAAATCCATTATTTCATTATGAAATAATGGATTTTTATTTTACATTGGATAAAGTAGATTAATCACCTGTTCAATATTAGGTCTTAAATCCAATTCTCTTAAATTTGTTGAACGTTTAAGATAGGAGATATCTGGTTCAACTGAAACAGGTGTTTCAATTCCAATAAAAAAGAGCAGAAAAGCGCAAATGATAAGAAGTGTGTTAAGCAATTTCATAAATATCGCTCCATTTCCTATTTAACTAATATATTGTACGTCCTAAATATAACGAGTGTGCGACTTAAAGTTGGACAATTAAATTAATTTATGTCATCATTATAAATGAATAGAGTGATTTGTAGCATCAAGTTAGAGGAGTACAGCAAGAAAGAGAGTGGAATCAATGAAGAAAAAATTATTATTAATTTCCTTAGACGCAATGATTGGTAAAGATATTGAAATTTTAAAAACTTTACCGACATTCGCCCCCATTTTAGAAAAAGCATCAATTGTTAAGTCAGTTGAAACAGTTTATCCATCAATGACTTATACAGCACATGCCTCGATTGTATCAGGAACTTATCCAGAAAAGCATGGTGTTATTACAAATGAAGTGTTCACACCATTAATGAATAAAGCACCTTGGTATGAATTACGTACACAAAACAAAGCTCAAATTTTACCTGAGTTGGCGCAAGAAAATGGATATTCAGCATTCATTAATAGTTGGCCAACTTTAGTAGGAGCTAACGTAGACTATGTTATTCAACGTGCAGGGATTCATTATCCAAAAGAAGAACAAGAATCAGAAATTCGAAAAAACTCAAATGCTGTTTTAACACAAGAAATGTGGGATTACTGTGCAGAAGCATGGACATTACCAAATTACTATTCAACAGATAAATTCTCTGCATTAGCTTCAAAATATGTGATTAATCGCTATCAGCCAGATTTAATATTAATGCATATGACATTACCAGATCATTATCGTCATTCACATGGTGTATTATCTGAAAAGCTAGTAGATGCTTATAAGTATTTAGATGATATGTTAGCTATTGTTGTGGATGAATTAAAAGCTCAAGGATTATACGAGCAAACAACATTTGTATTTTGTTCAGATCACGGTCAAGTAGATATTGATATGAGCGTTAATGCCAATAAATTATTAATTGAAAATGGATTGTTAACAGTAGATGAAGAAGGAAACATGACAGATTGGCAAGTCTATGTTCAATCAAGTGCTGTTTCGGCTCATGTTTATTTAAAAGATCCAACTGATCAACAGTTAACAGATAAAGTGTATCAATTATTAAATGAAAATCGTGAGTTATTATATATTGAGCATATCTTTACTCGTGAGCAAGTGAAGAAAACATATCGTTTAGATGGAAACTTCACCTTTGTTTTAGAAGCAAAAGAAGGATCTTCATTTGGATTTAATATTATGGCGGATTACCAAAATCCTATCATGAATGAAGATTACCGTGTAAGTCGTGGGACACATGGTCATATTCCAAGTAAAGGAGAACAGCCATGTTTAATTTTAAGTGGTCCAGGAGTATTAGAAGGAAAAGAACTTTCTGTTGCTAAAGTTGTGGATATTGCTCCAACATGTGCAGCTATTTTAGGATTTGAAATGCCTGAAGCAGATGGACGTGTGTTACGAGAAATTTTAGTTGATTAATAATAAAAGAGGCGTAAGTAACTAGTTACTTACGCCTCTTTTTCGTTGGGATGAGCAATTTTACGATACTGTAAAGGAGTCATTCCTGTTAGTTTTTTAAATGTCATATTAAAGTAATTTTGATTATTAAATCCTACTGATAGAGCAATTGATAATGTTGAGAGATTTCCTTCTCTTAATAGCTCTTTGCTTTTTTCAACTCGAACTTCATTCACAATTTGTGAAAATGTCTTTCCTAACTCTTTTTTTAAAACAGAACAAAAATAGCATTTATTCAAGTGAAAATAACTTGCAACATCTTCAAGTTTTAATTGACGATCAAAATTTTGCTCTACATAGTGGTAGACACGCTGTCCATATAAACCTACTTTATTAGACTCATTTATAGTTTCTTGCTTCATATCCACACCTCGCTCATTATATTAGAAGGTGCTTATTTACAGAAAACACCACTAACGTAAAAATAGTTATAAAAATCTAAATATAATCAAAGAAATTAATTTTTATAACTGCTATAATATAATCAGTAATTTGATAACGATTATCAATTGCGTTGAGGTTATTATAGCATATAGAAGATAAAGAGTAAATATGAAGATAAAGAGTAAATATGAAGATAAAGAGTAAATATGAAGATAAAGAAAGAGGGGGTAGACTTGAAGAAGAGATATTTAGCAACTTTGCTTATCATCTTATCCGTCATTTCCGTGTTTATTGGAGTCAGTGAAGTGACACTATCAGCAATTTTAAATGGCGATAGTCATCAATTATATATTTTATTTGTCAGTCGTATACCACGTTTATTAAGTGTTTGTGTAACTGGGATTGGAATGAGTATCTGCGGTTTAATTATGCAGCAGCTGACAAGAAATAAATTTGTTTCACCAACGACAGCAGCAACGATGGATTTTGCAAAGTTAGGAATGTTAATTGCAATGGTATTCTTTGCAGGGGCTTCACTCGTCCATAAGATGCTGTTTGCTTTTATTTGTTCATTATTTGGAACATTTTTATTTATGGGGATTATGAAGCAAGTAAAATTTCAAAATTCCTTATTTATTCCGTTAATCGGGATGATGCTTGGAAATGTCGTCAATTCGATCACAAGCTTTATTGCTTATCAGTTTGATCTTGTACAAAATATTTCTTCTTGGGCACAGGGAGATTTCACGAACATCATGAAAGGAAATTATGAGTTACTTTATTTAAGTATTCCTCTTGTTGTTGTCGCTTTCTTATATGCCAATAAATTTACGATTGCTGGGATGGGAGAAGATTTTTCAACTAATCTAGGGCTTAATCATAAATGGATTGTCAATGTAGGATTAACGATTGTCGCTTTAATTACATCGGTCATCATTATTACCATTGGATCGATTCCGTTTATCGGATTAATTGTTCCAAATATTGTATCGATGTACTTAGGCGATAACTTAAAACATAGTTTAGGACATACTGCATTACTAGGAGCAGTATTCTTACTGATTTGTGATGTGATTGGACGCTTAGTCATTTATCCGTATGAAGTATCGATTGGATTAACTGTTGGAATTATCGGAAGTGTCATTTTCTTATACATGTTGATGAGGAGGGATTCAAATGCGTCGGCATAAAGTTTTATATATCCTATTCCTATTAGTAGTAGTATGTAGTGTTTTATTCTTAGTTTATGGATTGAACCCCAACTCTTATCAATACGCCTTATCAAGACGTATACCAAAATTAATTGCAATTGCAATGACAGGAAGTGGAGTCGCTGTTTCATCAGTTATTTTCCAGACAGTTACAAATAATCGAATTTTAACACCAAGTGTATTAGGATTAGATTCACTTTATAATTTATTTCAAACATTAATTGTCTTTTCTTTAGGATCATTGAATGTCGCTTTAATGGGATCAAACTTAAACTTCTTGATTGCAGGAGGATTAATGATTGTCTTCTCATTATTCTTATTTAAAATGATGTTTAGAAGAGAAAATACAAATTTATTCTTCTTATTAATGATTGGAATGATTTTTGGAACCTTATTTAGTAGCTTATCATCATTTATGCAAATGGTCATGGATCCAAATGAGTTCTTAATTGTTCAAAATAAGATGTTTGCAAGTTTCAACAATGTTAAGTCCTCCTTATTGGGTATCTCAACTATTACGATGGGACTTACTCTATTTTGGGTTTTAAAAGATGCTAAAAAGTTAGATGTTATAGCTTTGGGAAAAGAACAGGCTATTAATTTAGGGATTGATTATGACCGAATGGTTAGAAAAATGCTTGTTGCTGTAGCCATCTTGGTTTCTGTTTCTACAACTTTAGTAGGGCCTATTACTTTCTTAGGGATTTTAGTCACGAATTTAGCTTATCAAATGATTAAAGATTATCGTCATAGTATCGTCATTCCAACGTCTATCTTACTTAGCTTATTAGCTTTAATTGGAGGGCAGTTCTTAGTCGAACGAGTATTCCAATTTAATACAACCATAGGGGTTATTATTAACTTCGTCGGTGGACTTTACTTTATTTATATCTTATTGAAGGAGGAACGTTTATGATTGAGGTTAAAAATATTTCAAAAAAATATGGTTCTAAAGCAGTCGTGAATAATGTTTCTTTCCAAATCAAGCGTGGTAAAATTACTTCATTTATAGGTCCGAATGGTGCAGGAAAAAGTACTGTTCTCGGCATGATGAGTCGATTGCTTAAAAAAGATTCAGGTGAAGTATTTATCGATGGAAAAGAGATTTCTAAATGGGACACAAAAGAATTATCAAAAGTGATGGGAATCTTAAAACAAAGTAATCACTTAAATGTTCGTTTAACCATTCGTGACTTAGTTGCCTTTGGACGTTTCCCACATAGTCAAGGAAATCTAACATCAGAAGATCAGGTTAAGATTGATGAGGCATTAGCCTATATGCAACTAGAAGATATTCAACATAAATTCTTAGATGAATTAAGTGGAGGGCAACGACAACGTGCTTTTATTGGAATGGTTTTAGCTCAAGACACGGATTATATCTTCTTAGATGAACCATTAAATAATCTAGATATGAAACATAGCGTTCAGATTATGAAGATGCTACGCCGAATTACGGATGAATTAGGTAAAACCGTTGTTATTGTTATTCATGATATTAACTTTGCTTCTTGTTATTCAGATGAAATTATCGCCTTACAAGATGGTGAGATTGCGGTAACAGGAACAGTCAATGAAATTATGCAGGCGTCAACATTAAGTAAGTTATATGACATGGAGTTTAATGTTCAAGAAATCAATGACAAAAAAATCTGTGTATATTACTAAGCTTAGTTGAAAATATAAAATAAAGGTGGAGAAGAAAATGAAAAAAGGATTAAAAAAATTATTATCGACTTCAGCAGTATTAGCGGGGTTAGTGGCTTTAACAGCATGTGCTCAAGCACCAGCAAGTGAAGGAAATGCACAAGGTGAAGGTGAATCAGAAGAGCTAAAAACAATCACTGTTACTCATGAATACGGAGAAACACCAGTCAAAGAAGAGCCTAAAAATGTTGTTGTTTTCGACTTTGGAATTTTGGATGCATTAGATTATATGGGAGTTGAAGTAACAGGTTTACCACGTTCAGGTTCATTACCAGCTCACTTATCAAAGTTTGAATCAGATGAGTATGCAAATGCAGGGTCATTAAAAGAACCAGATTTAGAGGCAGTTTATGAAATGAATCCGGACCTAATCATTATTTCTGGTCGTCAAGCAGATTATTATGAGGAATTAAATGAAATTGCTCCTACTATTTACATGGGACTTGATAATGAGGATTATTTAAAATCATTTGAAGAAAATATGACGTTATTAGGCGATATCTTTAATAAAGAAGATATTGTGAAAAAAGGATTAGAAGAAGTTAATGAAAAAGTTGAAGCTTTAAATAAAGAAGTAACCGCTCAAGGATCAAATGCATTAGTTGTGTTAACGAACGAAGGATCTGTTAGTACATACGGTGCATCTTCTCGTTTTGGAATCATTCATAATGGTTTTGGATTTGCTGAAGCAGATGAAAACATCGAATCAGCTGCGCAACACGGAGCAAAAGTTTCATTTGAATATATCGCTGACTTAAACCCAGATTACTTATTCGTTGTTGATCGCGGTGCAGTTGTCGGTGGAGAATCATCAGCACAAGGAACATTAAATAACGAATTAATCAATTCAACAGATGCAGCTAAAAATGGTAATATTATTTACTTAGATGCAGCACTTTGGTACACAGCAACTGGTGGATTTACATCTACACTAAAAATGGTTGATGAAGTTTCAACAGCTATTCAACAGTAATTTAATAAAAATAGGGTGATTATAATCACCCTATTTTTATCACATGCACCGTAAATTGCTTATGATAATACCCTGCCTGTCATAGGATAATAGAAGTAAAAAAAATAAAAGTATAAAAAATCACAAAGTTTTCGTGTTTTTTCACAAAAATACAAAATTTTGTAGTATAATAGAATCTGTTAAGAAATTTGAGATAGTATAATGAATCTAATCAGTCATGAGATTAGGCTTATTATTACCACTAAAATGTGAATTTGAATAACCGATTATTTCGGTACATATTCCCTATAGATTAGTTTTGTACTCCTCAAATAAAATAAGACTAACTTTAAATCTATGATTTGCAGCGCAGATTTAAAAAACTTCAAATTCTCATACTATCTTAATAATCGATTTCTTAATAAGCTCTGACAGTTGTCAGAGCTTTTTTTATAGAATAGAAAAGTAATTTTAAATGATAAAAAGAATCCACAAGAGAATAGAATTTTCGGCAGAATGTTATAAGTCTTTATTAGCTGATTAGTATAAGTATGTAAAATATTAGGTGAATTAAGCTGTATATTTCTCATATCTTTTGAGTGTGAAAAGAGCCATTTTAATTGGTAGGCAGATTTATTTTAAACTATGGTATTAGATTGGACTATTTGGTATAATAGCCTCATTAAATGATATGGAACTCGAAGAGAGATTAATGGAGTGAGTAGAATGAAAAGGTTAAGAAATATTTTAGTAACCATTGTTCCGTTGATTATTTTATTTTTAATAGCGGACTACGTATTACTAGTACCTCTAAATATTCGATTTGAAGAGGGATTTAATTTATTTTTTGCGTTATTAGTCATTGCGATTATTGCTTATTTTTATGAAGATGTTCGTTATATTTTTCAAGATTTAGCCAAAGGTCAATCGATTCATTTTCCAGGTAAGGCAATCAAATTTTGTGTTATCACATTGTTTGTGATTTATATTGGGTATCAAGTTTCATCTACGCCAATCCTTTTAAGTCAGCAATATCATGATTTAATCGGAGACATCGAAACAAAGGATTTCACAGAAGACATTCCGATGGTTGATTTATCAAAAATTCCAACAGTAGATGAGGCTTATGCTCGTCGCCTAGGAGATAAGAAATTAGGAGAAGATGTTGGACTTGGATCGCAAGTTTATGTTGGCGATTATACGTTAATTAGTATGAATGATGAATTATTCTGGGTTGCTCCACTTGAGCATGTGGATATTATTAAATGGTTTACAAATCGTGAAGGAACACCAGGATATATTATGGTTTCTGCAACAGATGCTCAAGATGTACGTTTAGTCCAACAAGATGCCGAAGGAAATCCTATTAAATTAAAATATTTACCATCAGCTTATTTTAATGATGATATTAGACGTAAAGTTTATTTCGAAGGAAATATGTTTGAAGGATTAACGGACTATTCATTTGAATTAGACGATAATGGTCGTCCATATTGGGTGGTAACAACTTATACGAAAAAAGTTGGAATTCACGGTGGGGCTGATGCGACAGGTGTTGTTGTAGTCGATGCTCAAACAGGTGAAACTGCGAAGTATTCAGTTGAAGATGCTCCAAAATGGATTGATCGTATCCAACCGCAATCATTTGTGATTAATCAAATTAATGATTGGGGATGGTATACAAACGGATTTATCAATACATTATTTGCGAAAAAAGGAATTATTCAAACAACACATGGGACAAATTATATGTACATTGACGGTGATTGGTATTTCTATACAGGGATGACATCAGCAGGTTCAGATGAATCGACGGTTGGATTTATGTTATCAAATACACGTACGAAAGAAACAACATTCTATAAAATTGCTGGAGCAACTGAAACAGCTGCAATGAAATCAGCAGAAGGGAAAGTTCAGCATTTAGGATATCAATCAAGTTTCCCATTACTATTAAATGTTGAAAATGAGCCAACTTATTTCATGACGTTAAAAGATAATCAAGGATTAGTTAAACAATATGCATTTGTTAATGTTAAAGATTATTCTAAAGTTGGAACGGGTGAAACACTGGATGAAGCTCGTGCAAATTATACGAAGTTAGTCTTCGGTGGACAAGGAAACTTCTCTGATATTTCATCAGGTGAGCATAAAACAATTACGGCTACAATTGACCGTTTAGGAATGAGTCAAACGGATGGGAATACGTACTATACAATTATTTTAAAAGAACATCCTGAATTACTTTTAATGGGATCTGGAACAATTTCGCCAGAATTACCAATTAGTCGTGAAGGAGATCAAGTGACTATCGAGTATATCGATGCTAAAAATAAAACAAAAACAATTGTATCGTTTGATAACTTGAGTTTTGATCAGTAAATAATAAAAAGGAGAAGCCGAAAGTCTTCTCCTTTACTATAGGGGGATTGATGATGAGAAAATGGTTTTCTATTTTATTAATTGTGATTGGAGTAGGATGTTGTGTCATGGCAATTTATCCAATCTTCGAAATGAATCAAAAAGTGAATGAATCATTACACGAGTGGGAAGGGATTAAAGCTCAACATCAACAGTCAAATGTAGACAATAAGGAGCTATTAGTTGATGGTGTAATTGGGACATTAAAAATTTCCGATTATGATAACATTATTCCAATACGTATGGGAACGACAGATGCTATTTTAAAGCAAGGGATTGGATTAGATGAAAGCACAGTTAAGCCAGGGGAAGTAGGGAATTCTGTTTTATATGGACATCGAGAAAATATTTTATGGAATCTGAAAGATGTTGAAATTGGTGACAACATTACTGTAGAAACGTTAGATGGAACGCTAACGTTTGAGATTAGTGAGATTCAAATTGTTGATCCAGAAGATCCATATATCTATCATACTGCTGAAGAACCAACGATTACTTTAGTCACGTGTTATCCATTTATTTATATGGGGCCCACTCTAGAACGGTATGTCGTTAAAGCTGTTCTATCGAAATAATTAAAAAAGTCCAACATTGTTGGACTTTTTTATATTATCGATTTTGACCTTGTGTATCTGTTGTATCAGTTGAGTTTGTTTGGTTAATGTTGAATAATCGATTCCAAGTTGATTCGAAATCTTTTACGATACGTGGTGTATGTTTTTCATCTAAGATTTTAGCTTCATTCATTGTTTGACCTGCTTCGTAGTAGTATCCACCAATAACGTTCTGATTAGCATCTGTCATAACGAAAACATCATAGTTTTTATTGTGTTTAGTTGCAGTATATTGTTGAACATTGACATCTTTTTCAACATATTCTGCTGGTTCAACCCATGTAAAAACCCATTGACCATAGATGTTTTGATCAACTGCAGTTGCTTCATTTAATTTATATGTCTGATGGGCATTTGTACCAGTAGCAGCTTTAACATCTTTATATCCTAAATCTTCAAGATATTTAACGTCAGCATCAGCTGTTTGATCAGTAGTTGTATCGTTGTTGTTTTGATTTTGAGTGGTATTATTCTGATTTGCATTGTTTTGATCGGTTGTATCTGTTTTAGTGTTTGAACAAGCTACAAGTGCTAAACCAATGAATAAAGTCATTAATAAGCGTTTCATCTTAACACGATCCTTTCGAAATAAGTTCGTATATAGTATTCATCGGTTTTAAAGTCACTATACAAAAAAAGTAAAAAAATAAGCGCATTAAAGTTTATCCTTTAATGCGCTTATTTTTAATAATTAATTCCAGCTGGAACAATATATTTATGATCATCTGCTGAACATGGTGTCACAGCGTATGTCATTTTACAATTTGGACAATTATCAATCAGTTTTGTTTTTGTATAAGTTTCTCCACAAGAACAGTTAATTGTTGCTGGTTGAGGCATTTCACGATCAGCAAAACCTTTCATACGGACTTTATCTGCAACAGCTTGTCCGTTTTCAAATTCACAACCACATTTCATTGAAATCATTTCACTCATGAGGCTCATCCTTTCTCACATTGTTAGTCTCATTATAACAAACGTCAGTCATTAAAAATATGATATAAGTCACATTTTAAATAAAAATTAAAATAAACAGATAGTTCAAAATGTCTAAAAAGTAATTTTATAGAAATTATGATAAAATAAATAAAAGAATAGACAGGGGAGGAATTAGATGATTGATTTACACTGCCACATATTACCGGGAATTGATGATGGATCAAAAGATATTGAAGAAACGTTAGAAATGGCGCGTATTGCGGTGAGTGAAGGAATTCATCATATTATTTGTACGCCACACTACATCCAATATAGTGACTATTACAATAAAGCACAAGTTGAGGCTTTAGTCGCTGAAATGAATGAGAGATTTGTTCAAGAAGAGATTGATTTGACTTTATCAATAGGACATGAAGTATATATGACACCTGATTTACCAAAGCTAGTACAAGAAGGTGAAGTCAGCACATTAAACAACTCTCAGTACATTTTAATTGAGTTTCCAATGAACGATATTCCTATGTATGCAGAAGATGTTTTTTATGAACTAAGATTAATGGGATTAACACCTATTTTGGCACATCCAGAACGTTATCCAATGATTATGGAAGATCCGAATTTATTATTAAAATTCTTAAATCTCGGTGTTTTATGCCAAGCTAATGTTGGAAGTATTCGTGGATTCTTTGGAGAACGAGTTCAACAGACAGTACTTAAATTAATTGAGCATCATATGATTCACTTTATTGCCACTGATGCGCATACACCGAGAAAACGTTCGCCAAAGGTACAAAAAGCATTAGAAGCGGTGACACAGTTAGATTCAAATTTAGCCAAAGAACTATTTATTGAAAATCCATTAAAGGTTTATCAAAATGAACTAATTGAACCGAGACAACCAATTGAGATTGTTAAAAAGAGTTTTTGGAAGTCATTATTTTCAAAGCGTCAAAAATAAGTATATAAAAAGGGCATGTATCAAAATGACTGAAATTTTAGAGTCATAGAGCTACATGCTCTTTTTGAATTTATATGAGTAGTTAGTGATTACGCATTTTTAAATAAAAGAGGTGAAAAAATGATTTCATTATCGGTTTTAACTGGGTGATTTTTAAATAAAGATTTTAAGTAGGGATCTCTAGCTGCTATTTCTTCATTAATCAAAGGTAAGTCAGAGACGATTTGTGAAGATTCATCTTCAATTTCGAAGTAATAGCGGTGGACATTAATTGAAACATTGGGATAAAGCGAACGAACGCCTTCATAGATGGCGTGTTTATGATAGGTTAAATCAGTGGTAACGCAATATGATGGATCAACGAGTTGAAATCTCATACTCTTCCTCCTTTTTTAATTAATAGGGCTTTTTGATATCAATATATATGCTAGAAGGGTGTGTTTTATGAGATATTCTCATCATTTTTTGAGCCAAATTTCATCAACTGACATATACTGTATTAACCATTGTATAGGGCGGTGAGAGTCTTGAGCAATAACAATAAACGGAATTCTTCTAATCGAGGATCAAAACCCTCTAGTTTATTGGAGAGCGTTCAGGATAAGCATCCAAAGGTTTATGGTGCATTTGATCAACTCAGTCGTATTGGGAGAACGATTGGCAATAAAATAGATAGTGATTTGAATCTTAGGA
Organism: Turicibacter sp. T129; assembly: GCF_025594975.1. NCBI lineage: Bacteria > Bacillati > Bacillota > Erysipelotrichia > Erysipelotrichales > Turicibacteraceae > Turicibacter > Turicibacter sp. T129. Next base: position 18,902 of record NZ_JAMQUU010000011.1, read on the forward strand.
TGAATCAACAATATATTCAATCAAAATATAATCTAGATTGTGCTGATCATATTTGCGTAAAAAGATTTCGTCCTACTCCGTATACCCATCATGGGTTATATTTAGGTTTTGGATTGGTGATTCATTATGATTTTAGTCATATCTGTATTGTATCGTTAGAAGAGTTTGCAAAGGGACAGCCTATTTTTACAGTAAATAGTCCCATCAAATATCCTAAGGAAGTTGTCATGTTACGAGCCTTAAGTCGATTAGGTGAAGAGAAGTATCATTTGATAACAAATAATTGTGAACACTTTGTACGTTGGTGTCGAAGTGGATCTGCTATTGATTTATAAACAGAAAGAGGAGATAATCCTCTTTTTTTGATGAAGATTTAAGGGAAATATCAAATCTGGGGATAAAACGCTATCGTTTTTTCGACAATCGATAGATGTTTAATTCGAAAATAGACAAAATATTATATTAAGCGATAAAGATTAGACAAAAATCAACGTTTAATTCTTAAATAATATAAAAAGTGGTAATAAAAATATTTATTTTTTTCCACATTATGTTAGAATATAGTTATGCACAATTTTGTGGATAGATTTCTTTATTTTTCGTCAAACTATTGATTTACTCGACGAAAATCGAGTTTTTATTTATCCACATAAGCAACTTTATTATGTAGATAGTATTGTTTATAAGTAGGGGATAGAAGTAGCTGTGTGAGTTTTAAAGGGGGATTTAGGAAATATGACATATACCACTTGTAATATTGATAAGATGATATTAACTTCAGTCACAAATAATAATTTAAAGATGGTCCCATATCAATCGCATCAGTATGATTTAGTATATATGTTTCAACGATATAGTCTAAATCCAGAAAGCTTTATACAATGGTTTATTAAAAAAATGAATTTAACGGGTAATGAAGTTGCCCTAGAGTTAGGGTGTTTTTCTAAAATTTATTGGACTCATAATTTGGAATATGCGCAGTTCTTTCAGAAATTATATTTAGTCGATGAGAAAATCGATAATATTTTACAAGCAAAACGAATTTTAAAAAAACATTCCAATGTTAATATGACCTTACATCACAGTGAAGGATTAGATATTGAAAATCAAACGGTCGATTTAGTTTATTCAAGTAATTTGGATTTGAAACTAGATTGTTATCATCCGTCACTTTTATCGGAAGTGATTCGTGTACTTAAAGCCGATGGAACTTTTTATTATACACATATCTTAGAAGATTACTATGCCTCTATTTATCGTTTATTAGAAGAATATGACTTGAATTTATATGTAAATCAACTGCTATCACGACATCTCCAATCGAATATACAAGAAGTTGAACAATTGTTAGCTAGTACTTTTTCAACGATTGAGTCGAGCGAATATCAAACTCAATGGATGGTTGATAATGTGGATGATTTAATTGGGTTTATTTTATGTGATCCAGAGTTTAAAGATATTAAGAATCAAATTTTCAAATCGGGAATCTCTAAATTTAGAGCATTTTTACAAAACAAGATAGAAAAACTTGGGGGAATTTCTGTTATAAGGAGAGTTATCGTTATTTCTTGTACACAGAAGAGAATTTATAGCTAATACTGGGGGTTGGTTATTGTGTCTTTATTAAGTCAGAAGCATTTTAATAGGTCAGCTAAAAGAAATGTGAGTATGATGGAGAATCATGAATTGAAGATTTTAAATATGTTTATTAAATATATGGCGTACTATTCTGATACAGAACTTACTGCATTTACAGATTGGATAGAGAACAATACTAAGTTTGAATTATATCAAGATTTAAAAGTACTCCATATCGGAACATATTTGAAGGAAGTATGGACGCACCAACTACAAGTTGAGAGATTTGAGATTGAAATTATTGATCAGTCATTACTGAATGTTAATGTTACAAAGAAAAAGTTGATGGATACAGGAATTAATATTTCTATTGGTCAAATGGAATATACTAATCTAATCTATGAAAGTTATACATTTGATCGTGTTTTTTCGAAAATTGCTTTTCAGCTTCAGAGTGCAGAACAACAAATTGAATCATTAAACGAAGCCAGTCGAGTTTTGAAGCCAACCGGCATTCATTATATTTTAGTAAATGAACAAAGTTTGATTAGTAGCTTATATCAATTAATGAATGAGTTCAGTAATGAATTTAATATTATTGATCCTTACCAAAAACATCAGATAGATATTGACCAGCAGTTAAAAATGCTTTATGAACAGATAGACGTGACAGAATATGAGGCGAATCATTTAATCCGTGACGTGAAGCAATGTATGTCTCTGTTTTTATCGTATGAGGATGAGAATTATATCAATTATATTGTGAAGCGTCATTTAGGAAAACAATTTAATGAATTTCTTGAAATGAAGTTTAAAACACAAGGTCCCATTATTTTAAAGAGAAAATTCAGACTATTTAAATGTAAAAATAAAAAGAATCAATTAAAGCAATTTTAGTAATCTGGTTATTTATAGTCATCATAAAAGGCTTTTATGACTAAGGTATTTTTGGTACTCTAGACATAGATTAATTAAAAATAATTATTTCCTCATTCAAATCGTTTTATCGATGCGAATGAGTTTTTTAGGCGCATCTTTTGCAGTGAAGGAGTCAACAGAGATGTCGAGATTAAAACGTTTGAACCATTGGGTGATAAACAATCGAAGTCGTATATGGATATTAATAATTGTTGCTGTACTAATGGTAGGATGTATATTTGTTAGTAAACTTCCGCGTTATGTGGATATGTATAAATATATTTTAAATGCTGAAGTATCGTTGGATAATGATGATTTAAAAGGAGCTCTTCTTAGTTTTGAGAAAGCATATGAACTGGTCCCAACTGAATTATTAGAACAGGATATTGAACGGTTGAATCAGTTAATTAAATCTAAATCCAATTTTTTAAGAGGGGAACAGGCTGAAGAAAGTCAAAATTATGAATCTGCCTATTACTACTATAATGAAGTAGATTCTATTGATGAAGAACGTTATTATCGGGCACAAGAGAAGTTACCGGAAATAGCTGAAAAGGTTGTTGAGAGTATTTATGAACAGGTTGAAAAATATTATGAGGAACATTTATATCTACTCGTTATTGGAAGATTAGAATCTGCTTTAAATTATAATATCCGAGTGGATGAGACATTAGAAAAAATTGACCAGTATAAAGACCTTTTATATAAATACTATATTGATAAAGCTCAATCAGAGGCGTTGACTTATTTTGATGATCCGCTGTTTTATCAATTATTTATTACAAGTATTGATAATGCTTTAAAATATGCCATCACAGATGAGCAAAAAGAGTACGTCTTACAACTAAAAGATGAGTTAATAAAGACGAATATCGAACGTTATCTGATATTAGTGCAGGAATCTCATAAAATTGGAGATGAAATCGTGGCAAAGAAATATATTGAACAAATATTAAGTTTAGATGCCACCAATAAAGACGTCTTTCGTTTATTAGAAGAAATATCATTAGATTAATAAAAAAGGACTCTATTAAACGAGTCCTTTATCACTTTTATAACTGAATTTTATCGGCTTAGAATCCACCATTACAGCAGCATGCGATAATTGCCAATAAAATAAATAAAACTAAGATAAAACAACAAGAATTTCCATTTCCAAACATAAATATTCACCCCACTTAAGTGATCGGTAGATTTACTACCTAATTTAATTTATGAATTTGGTGAGGATTGGTGAGTAAGATACATAAGAAATTTCATCAATTTAAATCTCTATAATAATTTTACAATGTGTAAGAATAAATTATGATATAATTGCTTTAGAAAAAGCGGTTAAAAGTGAAATGGAGATGAAATCATGCGTAAACCGGTGAGAAAGGCAGTTATTCCAGCAGCAGGATTAGGAACACGTTTTTTACCTGCAACAAAAGCACAACCAAAAGAAATGTTACCTATTGTTGATAAACCAACAATCCAATATATTGTCGAAGAAGCTGTAGCATCTGGAATTGAAGAAATTTTAATTGTTACAAGTTCAATGAAACGTCCGATTGAGGACCATTTTGATAAATCATATGAGTTGGAAGATACATTAGATAAAAAAGGAAAAACGGATATGTTAGAAATGGTTCAAGGAATTTCTAACTTAGCTCAAATTCATTATGTGCGCCAAAAAGAAGCCAAAGGATTAGGGCATGCAATTTTATGCGCAAAAACATTTATTAAAGATGAACCGTTTGTCGTTTTATTAGGTGACGACGTTGTTGTTAATGATGAAAATCCAGCTACGCGTCAATTAGTTCAAGCTTATAATAAAATTGGATGCTCAATTATGGGAGTTCAACGTGTACCCCATGAAGAGGTGTCGAAATATGGAATTGTCCGTCCATCTCAGTCTCATACACCAACCGAAAATGGTCGTATGGTGAAGTTAACAGGCATGGTTGAGAAACCAAAGGTAGAAGACGCGCCATCTGATTTAGCGGTAATGGGACGTTATGTCTTAACACCAGAGATTTTTGAAATGTTAGAAAATCAAGAGCCTGGTGCTGGAGGAGAGATTCAATTAACAGATGCAATTGACCGTTTAATGGATCGTCAAGCTGTGTATGCTTATGACTTTGAAGGTCAACGTTATGATGTTGGGGATAAGTTTGGATTTATCAAAGCAACAATTGATTTTGCTTTGAATCGTGAAGATTTAGGAAAACAAGTTCGTCATTATTTATTAAATGATATTGCACCACGTTTAAAAGCAGAATTAGAAACAGAACAAGAAGCAATTGAGCTAGTGACTGAAGAAGAAGTTTCTGAAGAAAAAACAGAATTATCGGTGGAATAGAAGAAGGGAAGTCCTCCCTTCTTTTTTTATGTTTTCGGAAAGCATTAACAAAAATAGACATCATCGTGCATATAATGTAATAGGAACCTAAAAGTTTAATTGATATAGGTGGGGTGAGAAATATGAAATTTAAAAAATCTATTTATAAAGCTGAGAAGTTATTAGATAGTTATCAACATGACCCTGATATTACATTATTGAATCCATTTAAAAAAGCAAGTAATGATATAGGAAGCAAAGGTTATTTATTGAATATTAAATATTTATATGTTTATCAGATGTTAAAAGCATCTGAAACGTTACCTGATTGGTATGTCTCATTAGCAAAATCAAAGCTCAATCGGTTAGAGTCATATTTTAATTCATCGTTTCAAAATGTTCTTCAAGATGCAAGATTAGAAACGGATACCTTAAATAAGTTCTTAACTCAGCGAATTGCATGGATTTATCAGGGAAAATTCAGGGTTTATCCGAAGACACCACTCGATTATTTACCACTTGAATTGCGATTAAAAGTTTATGTTTTTTTATATCATAATGAGGAGGATGCTAAGGCTAGATGTCATTTGAGAAATCGAATTTCTGTAACGTTAGCAAAACTGGGGCATCTAGAATTAGCCAACTTTTATAGTGTTTATAATTGGTTAATGGCACAAGATGTTATCAATACACATTTTGCAGAATCGAGTCATTTAAGACATAGTTTACACAGTCAAAAGTATGCCAGCCAATCTACGAAACGATTAGCTAAAGATGGACAAGATGTTACTATTATGACAGAGCTAAGTTACTACTACACTCAGTTATTGAATCCTAAAACCATGAAGTACGATCGTGCAAATGTAGCGACGATTGACTTAGTGGCATTGTATTATGATCAATATCCACAACTGGAGCAATTAAGCTTACCATTAAAAAACTATTTAAGAACGAAAGATAAAAAAGAATTTTATGAAAAAGTCGCTCAAAAACGAATGAAATTCATTCGAGATGTGGTTCATGTTCCATGTACCTTAAAAGAACCAAAGCTGAGCCCTGTAAATCAAGATCAGCTTGCTATTTATAATTACTTATTACGAATCACTGAATAAAAGCATGTCTACTCCCTTTTCGACATATGTTGTTGTGAAGGGAGTTTTTTTATGATTACGATTAGCCAGTTAAGAGAAAGTTCAATGCGTTATATTGATTCACAATCGATTGCGCTTATTTATATGTTAAAAGCTTTAGATGAAATCCTTATTTTAGATAATGAAATCCTCGTCTATCCTAAAAACTTATACTGTCGTGATGAGGATTTGATTCTTTATATTTTTACGCCAACCTATCAACTCATCACGATTACTTATGATTTAGAAGTGATTCGCGTAGTTACACGAAGTCTTCGTTATCTTGTGAAAAGTGAGTACCAATTAGCTGAGAATTGTCACCGATTAATCTTATCATTTGCTGATGATGAAATTATCTGCTTTCAACCGAAAAAAGATACGACATTACCGTATGTAAAAGAATTTAATTCACAGCTTGTACTGATTTGTAGATATTTACAAGAAAAATATTAATGAACAAAAAAATAGGAGAAAGCGAGTCCTTTTTGTGTGTGACTGATAGCAGATTAATTAAAGTTTGAATTTTTTTGAATAATCTTTTTTGAACCTCCCACAATAAAATTATCATTCAGATTAACGGAGGTTGGGAATATGGCATCTTTAAAAGGGACTGAAACACATAAAAATTTAATGAGAGCATTCGCGGGAGAATCGCAGGCTAGAAACCGATATACATTTTATGCAGGGATTGCACAAAAACAAGGTTATCCATTAGTAGCGGATGTTTTTAACTATACCGCTGAACAGGAACGTATGCATGGAAAAATCTTTTTTGAGTATTTAGCTGAAGAGTTCAATGGAGAAGAAATTGAGATTGATGCGGCTTATCCTGTTGATTTATATCAAGAAAATACGGTGAAAAACTTATTAGCATCTGTCGCTGCCGAAAGTCATGAACATGAACAAGTTTATCCTACGTTTGCTAGAGTGGCAAAAGAAGAAGGATTTAATCAAATTGCAGCTTCATTTAATATGATTGCTAAAATTGAGGAAATACATAGTAAACGATTTGCGAAATTAGCCAAAGAGTTAGAGGATGACACGATGTTTAAAAAGGCAACTCCCGTTGCCTGGGAGTGTCAAGTTTGTGGGCATATTCATTATGGAGTAGCAGCACCGACTATCTGTCCAGTTTGTAAGCATCCAAAGGGATATTTCAAAGTACATGGAGAAGAGCTAACTGAACAAAAATAGGCATCGAGTAATCGATGCTTTTTCTTTATTTACTTCATGAAAAAGATGAATTATACTTATACTAAGTTATGGATATTGATGAAAAATGAGGGATTATGATGTGGCCAAGTGAAAAAAAGACATTAATTATGGGAATATTAAACACTACCCCAGATAGTTTCTCAGATGGAGGAAGTTATCAAGATTTAGATGAGATTGTGGCTCGAGCTAAACAAATGGTAGCAGATGGGGCCGATATTATTGATGTCGGTGGTGAATCGACACGTCCGGGTTCAACTATTGTAGAACTTGAAGAAGAGTTAGCGCGTGTAATTCCTGTTATTAAACGATTAGCGAGTGAAATTGATGTGCCCATTTCAGTAGACACTTATAAAGCAGAAGTGGCAAGACAAGCGGTTGAAGTGGGAGCGACAATTATTAACGATATTGGTGGTGCTAAGTTTGATCCATTAATGCCAGAAGTTATGGCTCAAAGTGGTGCTTATGTTATTTTAATGCACAATCGTAAGCCGAATTTAAATGAAACAAATTGTATCACTACGATTAGTGGTGAATTAACAGAATATGAAGATATTGTTGATACAGTGAAAGCTGAGCTGAAAGAGTGTATTGATCTAGTGAAAGTAGCTGGAGTACCAGACGATAAAATTATTATTGATCCAGGAATTGGTTTTGCTAAAACTGTTGAGGGTAATATTGAATTAATGCAACGAGTTTCCGAATTACATGACCTAGGGTATCCAATTTTACTTGGTGTAAGTAAGAAAGGATCGATTGGACATTTACTTGGCGGGCTTGATGTTAACAATCGTACGGAAGGTACAATGGCAGCTACTTGCTTTGCTGTGAGTCAAGAAGTTGAAATTGTGCGTGTACATGATGTACTTGAAAATTCGCGGGCAGCAAAAGTGATGCAAACCCTTTTAAATTATGTATAAAGTGAGGATATAAATATGGGAAAAATTATGTTGAATGATATGATTTTTATTACACGCCATGGGGCTTGTCCACATGAATATGAATTTGATCAAAAATTTAAAGTGGATGTATGGATGACAACAGATTGTGTCGCAAAAGCAGGAGCAGTTGATGCGTTAAATTTAACGATTAATTACGCGGATGCGTATGCTTTAGTTGAAGATGTGATGTATGGTGAACATGTTGATCTATTAGAAACGTTAGCTTATCGTATTGGAAATAAGTTAATTGAAACTTATCCATCAGTTGAGAAAGTAAAAGTTGAGGTTCGTAAAATGCAACCACCCATCGCAAACTTTAATGGCACAGCTGCTGTTAGTTTAACAGTGACACGTTAGGAGCGATGACAATGAATAAAGCCTATTTAGGACTAGGTTCAAACATGGGAGATAAAAAGCGTTATTTGTATGATGCGATTCAAATACTAAATCATCACGAACAAATAATGATTACGACGTTATCATCTTTGTATGAAACAGTCCCATGGGGATATGTTGATCAAGATATTTTTATGAATTTGGTTGTTGAAATTGAAACGACGTTAGCTCCAATTGAACTATTGGATGTTTGTCAACAGATTGAAAATGAGCTGGGACGTGTACGTGAGTTTAAGTGGGGACCTCGTGTGATCGATGTGGATATTTTAATTTATAATGATGAGGCCATTGAGTGTGAACGTTTAATCGTGCCACATCCATATATGACAGAACGTGATTTTGTGATGATTCCACTAGCAGAGATTTGTCCACAGTTAGTTGTTAAAGAAAAAAAGGTACAAGATTGGGCACAAAATTTTAATCAAGAAGCCTTAAAAATTATTTCATCAAAATAAAAAGGAAGCCAAGGCTTCTTTTTTTGTGTTTTTGACTTAAACAGTCCAATTTTCTATGTAAAAGAGATGTTCTTAATTCATCACTTACATGGGTGGAGACTTTATTTTATTTATACAGATGATTGTTATTTAGTAAAGAAATGGAGTTATGTAAAAAAAGAACTTTCATTTATGAGAAAGTTCTTTTAGAAATAAATCATATCGACCACTGAGCGCTCACTTCCATCAGAGGGAGTGTTAATTAATTTTCCTTGGAAGTAAAGGCTAGTCGATCCACCACCATCTAAGTTATAGGCAGTTTTGCATCCGAGATTTAAAAAAATTTGTTGAAGTTCATTTAAGGTCATTCCATCCGCACCTTCCATTCGCCCTTCAACAACAACAATCACATATCGATTATCATTGAGTTGACCAATTGCGGTTCTTGGATGACGACTTTTATCACTTAACTGAGTAGCTTGTCCATCTCGAATAAGAATAGGACCAAAAGTAAAGGTTTGCTCAATATCACCGGAATTAAATTCTTCTTCTGTATTAACAGTTGTAAAATTTAAATTGCCATCTGATTGTAAAGATAAAATTTCCTCTGTATAGGCAGAGTCAAGGCTAATAAGTTCTCCGTTGCGAACGACAGTTCCCATCGGTTTATTTGTTTTAGCATAAAAGCCTGAGGCGTTAATGGCAAGTACGGCATTTAAACGATTGGCCATAGAGGAGATAGTCTCCCGATTTCCATTGTACGTATCATTGGCCATCGCCCCTTTTAGAGGAGTGGTATCAGACGAAATCACTTCAGTGACCCAATAATGCTGATTTTCCGTTCTTGTTTCAACAAGTTTTACTTTTAAATCATCTTTAATATAAAAATGTTCGTTAATTTCATTATAATAGTTTTGGATTTTATCATGTTCTTTTTGAACTTCATTTTTTGCTGTCTCTAGTTCGCTCGCTTTAGTTTGTGCCTCTCCAAGAAGTTTTCGATATTTTGTTTCAAGATCTATAACACTGAGTGGTCGTTCGGCGATATATTGTTCGTTTAATTTAGTTAGTTCATCTAACTGACTGCTCAAGCTACTAATATTCTGATTGAGTTGCTCATTTTGCTCAGTTAATGCTACAAGTTGATCTTCTTGAGATGTATTTTCATCTTCTAATGTTAGTTTTGTTTGTAGGGCCTCTTCTAGTTGTTGTTGTAGCGAATGATTGGCATCAATTAATGCTGTTTGGGCATGATGTTGTTGATCAATTGTTTGATTTTGTTGCTCAATTTTAGTATTTAATGATTTAATGAGTGTGCTTGTTTCGTAATAATAGTACGCGCATCCCCCAATAATTAAAGTTAAAATATTAAGTGTGATAATATTAAACCAAATCTTTTTTTGTTTATTTTGATAACGGCTCACAGCATTCACCTCCATATGATTTTCTCATTATACACTGTGAAGGCGACGAAAAAGTTGGATTTACGTCGTTTGAGTTGTAAAGAAGTCATAAGATTTTAGATAAATTAAAAAGCCCTCATCAAAAGAATGGAGGCTTTTACTTGCTAGTCTAAACTAATATTCTAGTAACTGAAGCGACTATGATACTGATGAACTTTAAATTAGGTTAGCCCTAGTTAATAACTAAGACCTTACTATCAATGACATATGGCATAAAGTTAGTGATTTTTTCAGATGATAAGTCATCAGCTAGACTATGGATATTAATTGAACGTAATTGACCTTGTGAATTTCTAAATTTACATGTTCAAGTAGTTGTTTCATTCATATTAAAATTTCCCTATAATAAGTTTAGATTGAAGTCGTTCAAGCTTGATCACCCATTCATGGCATAGATATAGCAGAATCTGTGAATTAGTGTGTTAAAATTGATATTTTTGTAAATACTAAGAATAGTCTCTTTAGATATTGGTATAATTTTCTTGATTTATAAAATCTAAATATAGTATAATAATCTCGTTATAATTAAATAACTCATTTAATGATGAGGGAGTAGTTGGCATCTTTGATGTGATTAAGTCAACAACCGCGAACTTAGTTTCTGGCTTAATATTAAATAACGAGACTCATACATAACAGCTTTTTTTGTTATGTAAGATTCTCGTTTTTTTATTGCGTACTTTTCTCAGCTTAAATGAAAAAATTAAATAGGAGGTCACTTATGGGGCTTATTACATTGGTCTTTGTTGCGATTAGTTTAGCGATGGATGCTTTTACCGTAGCTATCGCAAAAGGGATTAGTTTGAAAGAAGCTAAACCTCACCAAGCAGCGAAAGTTGCATTATTCTTTGGTGGTTTTCAGGCACTAATGCCGTTTATTGGATGGGCATGTGGACAAAGTTTTGAAAAATATATTCATGCCTTTACACCATGGATTGCTTTAATTTTATTATGTGCTATTGGTGGAAAGATGTTATATGAGTCTTTTCAAGATGATGAGGATGAGTTTGAAGAGGGCAATCCATTAAGTACGAAATCTTTAATGATTTTGGCCATTGCAACGAGTATTGATGCATTAGCAGTTGGAGTGACGTTTGCCTTTTTAAATGTGAATATTCTTTGGGCGATCACTTTAATTGGAGGAATTACGTTTGTCATTAGTTATGCTGGAGTCGTGCTTGGAAACAAAGTTGGAAAATATTTAAAAAATTATGCCGAGATTGTCGGAGGTATTATTTTAATTATTATTGGTCTGAGTATTTTCTTACAAAATACAATCCTAGGATAAAATTTAATAAAGGATGTGAAATAAATGAGTTATATTATCTTGGTTATTGGTTTCATTTTATTAATTAAAGGTGCGGATTGGTTCGTAGATGGCGCGTCTTCAATTGCAAAATCATTGAAAATTCCTAGTTTAATTATTGGATTAACCATTGTGGCATTTGGTACAAGTGCCCCAGAAGCAGCAGTTAGTATTACAGGAGCATTTGCAGGTGCAAATGATATTACAGTTGGGAATGTTGTTGGATCGAATATTTTCAATTTATTAGTTGTTGTTGGAGTAGCCGCCTTTATTTGCCCCTTAAATGTTAAACGTTCCATTATTGCGAAGGAGTTTCCATTTGCAATTATGGGGGCTTTCGTTCTTATCGTTTTAGGATATGATTCAAAATATCATAATTATCCCGATAACGTCTTAACACGTGCAGATGGAATTATGTTATTAGTGTTACTTGGAATCTTTATGTACTATCTAATTGAATTAGCCTTAACCTCTCGTAAAAATGGTACGGATGAGGAAGAAGAGATTAAAACGTACTCAATGCCAAAAAGTATTGGATTATGTTTAGTCGGAATTGTTGGAATTGTTTTAGGTGGTGACTGGGTAGTTGATGCTGCTTCTGATATTGCCATTACCTTTGGAATGAGTCAAAGTATGGTCGGATTAACAATTGTAGCAGTGGGAACTTCACTTCCAGAGCTAGTCACATCAATTGTGGCAGCTCGTAAAGGTGAAAGTGACATTGCCCTTGGTAACGTAATTGGATCGAATATCTTTAATATTTTCTTCGTATTAGGTATTTCATCATTTATTCATGAAATCACAATTAATAATGCCGTCTTCTTTGATATGTTCATTATGTTAGCAGCGTCATTCATTACTTATGGATTTGCGGCTTCAAAACGTAAAATTAATAAACCAGAGGGTGCCTTCTTAGTGTTGCTTTATGTAGCATACATGGCATTTGTTATTTGGAAAGGATAAAAAGAGAGTGAGACTCTCTTTTTTATTTTGAGTGTGTTTGAGATAAAGGTTGAGGTTTCAAAACATGGATATGAATAACTGCTATATTTTGAAGTGATGGAGCGACAATTTAAATAAATTAGTATGTTTTAAAGGTAAGCGGGTAATATAAACC
>NZ_JAMQUU010000110.1:0-10721 GCF_025594975.1 Turicibacter sp. T129
GGTGGCTGAATAGTTACAAATTATTTGTAAATAAATCAAAAGCTTTCTCAAAAAAATCAACTTGAAACATCATAAACACCCTCTTACTCTCCTGTTGGCGCTGTTTCGCGTGCAGCATTCATCCATTCCTGACGTGTCGCTTCAGAAATTTGATCTAAAGCAGCTTGTACGTTATTAAAGAAATCTGATCCGCGGCTTCCTTCTTTTAACCCAATTGATACAGATGTATCTACATCAAATCCTTCCCCATCAGCAAAATGAATAATTGTTAAACTTGGATTCGCTTGGACAACTCCTTCGGCAACTGGTAATTCAGCTGTGATTCCATCAGACTCTCCTGCTAATAATGTTTGAACTAATTCAGGATAGCTTGAGCGTGGCGTTAAGTGATTCACTTCTTTGATTTGATCAATGATTTCATCATAATTTGTATTCATTTGTCCGATGACATTAGCTTGACTAAAATCATTAATGGAAGTGGCATCCACATAGTTTCCATCTTTTTTAACTATCATAACCATTTCTGATTCAAAGTATGGTGTTGTAAAGTCAATTCCTTGTTCACGTTCTTCATTCGCTGTCATCCCTGCAATAATGGCATGAATTTCTCCTGATTGAAGTGCTGGCTGTAATCCATCCCAATCTAATTTTTTAACAACTAATTCTTTCCCCAGTGTATCTGCAATTTGTGAGGCCACTCTTACATCATAACCATCACATAATCCCGCTCCACCAATTGAAACAGCTGTTTCCGTTTCCTTATCTGTTTGCCAGTTAAATGGAGCATAATTACACTCCATTCCTACAATAAATTGATCTTCTGAATTTGCTCCGTTTGCTCCACAGCCAACTAACAACGAACCTAATGCTAAAACTCCAATAAACTTTTTCATATCAATCATTCTCCCCTTTTGATTTTCTTCAACAAAAAAAGTCGTGCTATTAAACACGACTTACTTTTTAAAGTTCGTTTGATTAATAGCTCCACTTCATTTCTGAAGGAGTGTTACAGGTATTCCCTGCAACCCCAAGCTAAGCATCTGCCAATGCTAGCTTTCGGCGATGATTACCTTTCCTATCTTTCACTGTCTGCCGACTCCGGATAATACTCTGATGCACCGCTACCTCTATACGATTTTTCTTGTCTAAATGTAATATACCATTTTTTAACATAAACCTCAAGCGTCTTCAGGGAATTTTTGGATAAATTTACGCAGTAACTTAATAATTTGGTATAAAAAAAGACATAGGCAATCCTATGTCTTTAATTATTATTTTAACTCAACCACAGTTGCTCCTGTACCACCTTCACCAGCACCACCAAATCTAAATGAAGCAACATGTTTGTTTTTCTTTAAATATTTATGAACCCCTTGGCGAAGAGCTCCCGTTCCATGCCCATGAATGATTGTCACGGTTTGATATCCTGCTAACAGGACTTCATCCATATATTTATCTAAACGTAACATCGCATCCTCATAACGTTCCCCACGTAAGTCTAGTTGAATCCCAACGTTTGTGTTACGTTTATGAATCATTTTACCTTTGCCTGAATCTTTTTTCTTCACTGATTGACGTAAATATTCTAAATCTTCTTCTTTAATGTTTACTTTCATCATTCCAAGTTGAACCATCCAGTCACCATTTTTTGTTTTCTCAATCAGTTCTCCTTGACGATTTAATGAAAGTACCATGACTTCATCTCCTGCTTTTAGTGGAGCCTTATTACGTGCTTTACGTTTAAACTGCTCTGCTTGTTTGGCTTCTGATTTTTTAAGCGACGTTAGTTTTTCTGTTAGTTCATGATCTTTAATACTTAAGTCAGCCATTTTCTTTGCTTGACGTAAATCCGCTACAATTTGTTCTGCCTCTTCTTTTGCCTGACGGATATTTTCAAAAGCTTCCTTTTTAATCTCTTCTAAGACACGTTCTCGTTCAGCTTCAAACTTTGCAATCTTACGTTCATAATCAAGACGCATCTCTTCTACTTCTTGATTTTGTTTTTGTAATAATTGAATTTCATGATCTAATTCTAAACCACGATCTTCTAATTTCGTAATTAAATCAGTCATTTCCGTACGTTCTGTTTCAACATACGCACGAGCTGTTGTTAAAATCGCTTCTTTTAACCCTAAACGTTTTGAAATTTCAAACGCGTTTGAACGACCTGGTACCCCAACTAATAAACGATAGGTTGGCGATAATGTTTCAATATTAAACTCCACTGACGCATTAATGACATCATCATTTTCATAGGCATATGCTTTCAACTCCGGATAATGGGAAGTCGCAATGGTTCTTGCACCACGAACCTTCACATAATCTAAAATAGAAATAGCTAAAGAAGCTCCTTCTTTTGGATCGGTTCCTGCCCCTAACTCATCAAATAAAATTAAGCTATTCACCGTTAAACGTTCCATGATTCGAACAATATTTGTCATATGTGATGAGAAAGTTGATAAACTTTGTTCAATGCTTTGCTCATCACCAATATCAGCAAATACATGATCAAAGATTGCTAATTGTGATGTTTCATGAGCTGGAATTAAAAGTCCAGCTTGTGCCATTAAAGTTAATAAACCAACCGTTTTTAAGGTAACAGTTTTTCCTCCTGTATTTGGACCTGTAATCACAATCGTTGTATATTCATCTCCTAATTCAATATCATTAGGAACAACGACTTTTTGATCAATGAGTGGATGGCGTGCCGCAACTAAACGGATGATTCCTTTTGTATTCATTTTTGGACGTGTTCCATTAATCAAACGTGCATATTTTCCTTTGGCAAACATGAAGTCGATTTCACCTAACACCTCTACGTTAACAGCCAACGCGTCAACGAATTTTTTCACTTCTTCCGTTAAAGCGCGTAAAATACGTTCAATTTCACGGCGCTCTTCCACATGATACTCTTGTAATTTATTATTTAAATCAACAACTTCTTTTGGTTCAATAAAATAAGTATTTCCTGATGAGGATTGATCATGAACGGTTCCACCAAATGTATTTTTAGCTTCGGCACGAACAGGTACAACATAACGTTCATTTCGGATGGTAACAATCCCATCTGTTAATTTATTACGACGTTCTGAGACGACGTGATTTAACTTTTCTTTAATACGGGCTTCCGTACTTTGAATCGAACGACGAATATTTCTTAATTCAGATGAAGCACTATCTAAGATGTACCCTGTTTCATCAATACAATCATTAATTGCTGTCTGTAAACTATTTAATGAGACTAAACTATTCACTTGAGACGAGAAAATTGGGGCGTCTACTTTAATTTCATTTAAACGTTCTGAAAAAGTTTTCAATTGTGAAACCGCGTATAATAAACGGCTAATCCCTAATAATTCTTGAGCACTCAACATCGCAGAAATTTTAGCTCGTTTGATGGCTTCTGTAATGTCTGTGACCCCACCTAATGGGGCTTCACCCAAGGCTAAAATAATTTTTAACGCTTCATCCGACTGATTTAACGAATACTCCACTTGTTTCTCATCAATGGATGGGCTTAAATACTCCACTCGCTTTTGTCCGAGTGAACAAGCACATAATGAATCTACCGTTTGTTTAATTTTATTAAATTCTAATATTTGAATGGCCTGTTTCATTAATCTCACTCCAACTGCCTAAAAAATGCAAAAATTTTATCTTTATTATTTTAACACAAAACATTCTAAAAACCTAGTATTGTTCTCAAGACACAAGACGTTCTATCGTAAAACAAATGACTCTAAAAAAAATAGAGACAATTTCTTATATTTTTCGCACTTCAACACTATTTTAAGGCCAATCCACCTCAAGTTTTCATTCCCACCATAAAAGCATAAACCTATAAAAATCCAACCTTTCTTCTCTCATTTATAATAGGAAATTTTTTCGTTTTCTGTTAAAATCATAATATCATAAAGAAGGGTTGGTGATGAGATGGCTTCAACAATTACACTTACAGTCTCTCAACAAATGTTAGAAAAAATGTATCAACACTATACAAATCAAATTATTAAAGTACCAAATCATACATTATTCCAAGCGAAAACCTCAAACTGTACCATCACAGCTTATTTAAGTAAAAAGGTTGTCTTTCAAGGAAAAGCACCTGAGGTAGAGGCTCAAAAGTGGCAAACGCCCCCTCAAGCAGCGACTACTAAAGCTAAAACATCCAGCTCAAAACTTCCAGCGAATATCGCAAGTTTAAGTGCCATCGGTTGTGATGAAGTTGGAACCGGTGATTACTTTGGTCCACTTGTTGTTTGTTGTGCTTATGTCCCAGAAGAATTAATTTCTAAATTACAAGCGATGGGAATTAAAGATTCTAAAGCATTAAAAGATCCAGAAATTTGTCATCTGGCCGAACAAATCGAACCCCTTATTGCTCATCAAGTCCTCATTCTTCCAAATGAAAAATATAATACAATGATTGACAGAGGAATGAATGCTAACTCGATTAAAGCGTTCTTACATAATCAGGCGCTAATTAAATTAACAACCTCACTTCCTCACTATCCCTCATATTTGATTATGGATGAATTCGTGAACGAAAGAAAATATTTTGACTATTTAAAAGCATTACCCAAACAACCAACAATTATTAAAGAAAATCTCCATTTTATCCAAAAAGGAGAGTCAGTTCATGTTGCAGTCGCCGCTGCTTCAATTTTGGCTCGTGCATCATTTGTTAAATATATGAATATCATGAGTAAAAAGTTAAACTTTGATTTACCAAAAGGAGCTGGAAATCCAGTTGATGTAGCTGGACGTCGTTTTGTTCAACAATTTGGACCAGAAAAACTCAAAGAATTAACTAAATGGCACTTTGCAAATACGAATAAAATCTTAAAATAAAAATATATAAATCCCAATCAGTTTTCCAAAACATAAAAACTTTTAACAAGATTATAGGATATCTTGGTATAAAATATATTTCTATTCCTATATAGACTAATCTAATTAAAAAGTACCTTATGATATAGACCAAGAAAAAAGCCTATACGATAACGTACTTTTTGTTATACTACTTTTTAATTAGTACAGTCTTTTTATATTGTTGACAAAGGGCGGTAAATACGGGCACATATAAAAAGAGCTCACATCAAGTTGAGCTCTTTTAAAATTATTTTTTAAATAGTTCATTAAAATCTAACTGAAGAGTTTCTATAAATTGTTCAGCTTTTTCAAGTTGATCCGTTTGATAATAATAAGCAATCATAGCTCTATTATACAGCGTATAGTCTGTTTGTTTAGTAATTGCAGCACCACGATTAAATAATCCTACTAACAAGACAAGAATAGTGGCACCTGCTAATATCGTACGCGATAAGTAATATTTATGTTTGGGTAATCCGGTAATACTTGCAATTAAGAACCCTCCTAAAAAGCCTCCCAAATGTCCATAAAAATCAATATTAGGTTCTAAAAATATCCATATGACTGAGAATAATAAAATCGGTAGCACAAGAGTTCGAACAAAATGCATAAACATTTTACGACTTTCGATTCCAAGAAACAATAACGCTCCAAGCAAGCCATAGGCAACGGTTGAAGCTCCAATGGATAATCCATCAATAAAGGCATAGCTGCATAAATTTCCAAAAATCGCAGATCCAATGATGATAACTAACATTCGCCACCATCCAAATACATGCTCAACCATTCTTCCAAATTGATAAATAAAGACAAGATTAAACAATAAATGCATTAAATCTAAATGTAAAAAAGCCGGTGTTATTAAACGATAATACTGTCCTGCTAAAATGAGTGGATTATACTTAGCACCATAATCAATCGCAACAGCAGCAAACCATTCATTAATCGGTTTAAACTGTAAAAAAGCAAAAATAGCAATTAAACACACAATAAATCCGTATGTAATAAATGATTTATTTTGAAACATTAGCATTTTTTTTACCTTCATTGCTTTTTCTTTCGTGGCTTGTTGCATGAGAGGGATTAACTCAATCATTGAACGTTCTAACTGTGCTTCTTTTAAATGTGGGAATAACTGTTGTAATTCCACATCTTGTTTTAAATCACTCGGCTGATTAACATGAACAATCTTAAGATACTTACGATGAGACTCTAGAAAACGTGAACTATATTGGTCTAAATTAAGGATAATGACATTTAATCTTCCCATTAAGTATCGACGACGAACACGTGAACGAACAGCATCTACCTGATTAAAGAATTGAGTGGCTTGATGTTCATTAAAGAGATTACGTTGATTGATATAAATCAATTGAACAGTTGGATGAGATAAGTTTTCTAACCAAATATCTCGTTCATTACCTACATAAACGTAATTTTCCTCAACTATGAGATAATTAATAATATTCATGGCAAGCTCACTTTGAATATCAATTCGTATTTCTTTCATCACACCTTGATTGCTCATGTTTAAATCACCTATACCTATCCTAAATTTTCAAGACTCTCGAGTGCCTCCTCAAAATATGAAGGAAGTGGCGTTGAGAATTCTAAATACTCCCCGGTCTTTGGATGATCAAATCCTAAAATTGCTGCATGTAAAAATTGACCATGCTCCCCACCAATTGTTTTGCGTGGACCATATTGTGGATCACCCGCTAATGGATATCCAATGTATTTCATATGGACACGAATTTGATGTGTACGCCCTGTTTCAAGACGACATTCAATTAAGGTAAAATCTTTAAAACGTCTTAACACTTTAAAGTGAGTGACTGCATGTTTTCCACCTTCAATAACTGTCATTTTCTTACGATCTTTTGGATCACGACCAATTGGTGCATCAATCGTTCCATTATCATGAGGAATAACACCATGTACAAGGGCAATATAACGACGAGTCACTGTTTTTTCCACTAATTGATTCACTAACGATTCATGAGCTAAATCATTTTTAGCTACCATTAATAATCCTGATGTATCTTTATCAATACGATGAACAATTCCAGGACGTAATACGCCATTAATTCCAGATAAATTTTTAGCTTGAGCCATTAAACCGTTAACTAATGTTCCACTCATGCTACCTGGTGCTGGATGTACGACCATTCCAGATGGTTTATTGACAACAATCACATAATCATCTTCATGAACAATGTCTAAATCCATTTCTTCAGGAACAACATCTAATGCTTCTGGTTCTGGAATAGTAATATCGATTTGATCGTTTAAACGACATTTATAATTTGCTTTTTCATTTTTTCCATTAATTAAAACTTGTTGATCTTTAATTAATTGTTGAATATATGAACGTGATAAATCGCTAAATAATTCACTTAACACTTTATCTAAACGCACACCTACTAATTCTTCTGGTACTAAGACTGTTTCTTGTTCCATAAACGCCCATCCTTTCACAAAGCAGAAAACTATTTAAGCATTTACTACTTATCTTGTTGCAATTTTATTTCTTTATGTCGATACACTGGTGTAGGAATAAATGAAGCTTTTAAATCTATGATTGTGAGTGACGTTTAATATCTAAAATGGCATCCACAGCCATTAAGAATACCCCAATACATAGGGCACTATCTGCAATATTAAAAATCGGGAAATCGTAACCAAAAATATACGTATTAATGAAGTCAACGACATGTTGATACATCACGCGGTCAATGAAGTTTCCTAATGCTCCACCTAAAATTAATGATAAGGCAATCACTAGCAACTTTTCTTTTTTTATATCTAATTTTCTAATCCATAAGATAACCAAACCAATGACCACTAATGTCACAACATAAAAGAAAATCATTTTCCCTTGTAAGATTCCCCATGCTGCACCTTCATTTCGGTGAGAGGTGATATATAAAAAGTTATCAATCACTGAAATAGATTGACCTAGGGTCATGTATTTCACAACTAAAAATTTAGTTAATTGATCGACGATAATCGTCACAGCGACAATCGCTAAAACAAGCCACATTTATCTCACTACTCCTTTAGTATTCGTTTTATTTTGACATTTTAACATTATAACAAACAATTCTATTTTTGTATATAATATTTCCCTATTGTGGAAAGCACTTCTTAATACTTTTTCATCTCTCCTTATTCTTTTGATAAAAAGAACATCAATACATAAGTCTATTTTACTATTTTTGGAATAAATAATCACCTCTTTCTGATTCTTAAAATGGGTTGGGTACACATTCTATTTAGATTTCAACTCTTATACACACAAAGTATCTATCTACACCTTCCCCCCATCTTATTTTATAAGGATAATCATGATAAATATGAATTCACAGCTAAGCTGATACCATTCATTTGCTCTTTTCTATATCTTAATTATTAACTTTTTTTTCAACTGTATGTTTTATCAATATCCTTCTTAAATAATGCAGTGAAGATTCATGATTCTATCATTGCACTTTAATCATTGAAACTGCTATCATACGGTGAAAAATTAAGTTTACCTTTTAATCGGTCATAAAAAGATGAGTAAAGCTCTAATTTCATTAGTCAATATCCCCTTTATTATGCCATTCTTTTTTAGATTAATTTCCATAACCTTTATTAATCGTACCTTATTCAATGACTAATAAAAAAATAGCCACTAGTTTTCTAGTGGCATCAAAATCATGCTTTTAAAAAATTATTTCATTTCTGTTTCAACAGTAATTTTAACTTCTTTCATTTGACGGTACTTCACTCCCGCTGCATCTAGCATTCGCTTTGAAGCAAGGGTGCTATCAGTATGCGCATACTTATCACTCATATAAATAATTTCCTCAATTCCAGATTGAATAATATATTTTGCGCATTCATGACACGGGAATAATGAGACATATAATCGGCATTTTTTTAAACGAGTTGTACTATTTAAAATTGCATTTTGTTCTGCGTGAACCACATAGGGATATTTAGTTTCTAGAAACTCACCTTCACGTTCCCATGGGAATTCAACATCTGAACATCCGTGTGGAAATCCATTGTAACCAATCCCAACAATGCGATTATCTTCATTAACAATACATGCACCTACTTGTGTTTGAGGATCTTTACTTCTCATGGCTGAAAGTAATGCTATTCCCATAAAGTATTCATCCCAACTTAAATAATTTTCACGCATATAATCCACTCCTATATTGCTCTTAATGATTCATCTTTAATTATAACTGATATTTAAAATATTTGCTTGAATTTCATGATTTTTCTGTAGCCCTGAAAGTTTTAGCGATTGAATTTGATAGGTT
The DNA here is from genome assembly GCF_025594975.1 of Turicibacter sp. T129. Lineage (NCBI taxonomy): Bacteria > Bacillati > Bacillota > Erysipelotrichia > Erysipelotrichales > Turicibacteraceae > Turicibacter > Turicibacter sp. T129. Next base: position 9,189 of record NZ_JAMQUU010000110.1, read on the forward strand.
GAATCTTCATTTACTAACTTAAAGCTTCCATTTAATTTGTCAACCGCAATCTCACTCAGGTAGATATTATACCCACTAAAGTCGCCATTGACCGTTGAAGTAGATAACCCACGACCTGAGATATCTGATAATAAGAAATCACCCTTCACCGTTTCAGCAATAAATCGGTCAGCCTTGACACGTTCAACGTCTAAGCTTCCATTGACAGTCTGTAAACATAAAACATTACTAACATTACTATCGGTTACAAAAATCTCTCCATTTACTACCGAAAGGTTTGCTTGAGTAAATGCTGAGTGAGAAATGGTTACATCACCGTTTACTGTTGAGGCTGCTAAATCTATCCCTGATAACTCAATCATTACATCACCGTTGATTGTTTCTAGGTTCACATCTACTGATTCTGTCGGTACTTTAATGACTACTTGTGCTTTCTGATAATTATTCCACCCAAACAACCAAAATCTAACTTGTTTTTTCTCTTTGATTTGTAGTTCTCTTCCATCAAAATCAATTCGATAACGCTCAGGAACCTTCGTCTCAATCGCTACTTCTATGTGATCGCCATCTGTTTTTTGCACCGTAACATCTGCATTCACTAAATCTGCCTCAATATCTAACTGAATACCTTGCCAAAAATATTGACTTTCATAAATAGATTGACCATCTAAGCCGGTCTCATACGTTAAATTTGAAGTGAACTTCTTATTGAAATCTAATTGGAATTCATGATTTGTAAACTCCTCTACTTCTGTGATTATACGATTCAAACTATCTGGCAATTTCGTGACCTCATAAATCATCAAAGTGATTAAACTTCCAACAAAAAGAATCACCGCTAACACAATTGAATAGATTAAATACTTTTTCATGAAATCTCCCCCCTATGTATTTAAAATGACGGATGAAGTAGCGTCCAAGGACATATAGTCCATAGAAAAGTGTAATTTGGGTATTAACCAATAATATACTAATACTCAACAGCAAAAAAATAATGACCACGTAAAGTGAATCAATAAAAATGATACGGTAAAAGCTTCATTCCCCCCAACAATGAATCCTAAACCAGCTCAATCTACTGAAAAAGCTACTATTAAAAATATTGCACTCAAGGTGATAAAAAGAACTTGTTCTAAGGTCGGCTTCCCATTACTTCTCTTAGCCTCATTCAATTAATTAATAGCTGCATTAACTCCTTTTTTGACATGATTAATCACTTGTTCTTGATTAAAATTGAACTTTGAATCATATCCAAGTGCTTGTTTAGCTTCTTTAGTCACGTCTTTAGGTGAACTTAAACGTTGTAAAATTTGATCTTCCATAGTTCCTTCAGCTAACATCTAAGAAATTTGCTCTCGATAATTATCTAAAATATCTTCTCAATCATCTTCTAATAGCTACTTTAAGTCTTTCTTGAGTGCTTCTAGCCAGTTTTGTTTTTCAATCATTTTACAATTTATTCATTTTAATCCTAATAACGTTTTTCACTTTCCTTTATAGAACTAAGTTTTATAGGTTCTATAATATTTGGTG
>NZ_JAMQUU010000111.1:0-6982 GCF_025594975.1 Turicibacter sp. T129
TATCTCCTACTCGATTATTTTAATTTCGTTAAGTTCATAATGAAGCTTTCATCTGGATCGATATAAATCGTTTTTTGATTCTCATATGTGACGAATCCAAGATGGGCAGCAGGTACTTTTTTAACGTGGCGTACGCGTGTGTAATCAATAGGCACACTTGATGATAAGCGCCCTTTTGAGAAATAAGATGCGAGCTGTGCCGCTGAACGAATCGTAGCTTCGCTTAACTCATCGGCATCGCTTCGAACTAAGACGTGCGAACCTGGCATATCTTTAGCGTGGAACCACCATTCGTGACGACGGGCGAATTTATGGGTTAAGTAATCATTTTGTAAATTATTTTTCCCAACGAAAATCTCGACACCGTCTGTTGATAAATATTTCTCGATGTTTGGTTTTCCATTCGTTTTACGTTTTTTAATTTGATGTTTACGTAAATACCCTGCTAACTCAAGTTCTTCTTTAATCTCATAGGCATCTTTTAACGTTGCTGTTTCAATTTGAATCATCAGCGTTTCAAAGTAAGCAATCTCTTTTTCGGTTAACTCGAGTTGCTCTAAAATATAATTCACCGCATTTTTAGCTTTGGTATACTTTTGGAAGTATTTTTGAGCATTTTCAGATGCTGATAACATCGGCTCTAATGGAATATCAAGTTCTTCTAGGTTCTCTGAATAGAAGTTTTGTACACGCACAACTGAGTCACCGCGTTTAATTTGATAGATATTCGCTAAAATTAACTCACCTAAAACTTTATACTGCTCCGCTTTTTCGGAATTCACTAATTCCTCATTTAACTTTTCAAGTTTTTTTACATTTTTGTCATATTCTTGACGGATAAAACGTTCAATATCATGGAATTGTTGTTTAATACGATCGCGTTCATCTTTTCCAAAATAATAGCGGTCAAACATGTCCCATAATGTAACGCACGGAATCAGTTCTCCTTCAATATGATATAGCGGAAGAAGGTAGAAGTATTCTTTGGACGCTATCATGACATGAGGAGAAGGTGCTTCTTGAATTTTAGTCAAGACATTCGTAAACGAGTCATAGATATTTTGGATTGAATCTGATTCACTGCGATAAATGATTTCACGCGCAATGAGTGGAGATAAGCCTTGGAATTTAGCGACCAGTTGTTTATCGTAACGTTCACCTTCAACTATTAAGCTTGAGAAGGTTTCAAAGTCAATATCGGTTGGCAGTTGTTTTTCTTGCGTAGGTGGTAAAATATAGGTAGCACCTGGTTGTAAAGAACGATAACGATTGACAAGAGGTGAGATATGTTTAATCGTATCTAAAATACGATGCGTCGCATCTGTTAAAATTAAGTTACTATGTTTTCCCATAATCTCAATATATAAAAACTTAATCATTTGATCACCGAGTTCGTTGATATGACGAATCGTAAACTTGATGATACGATCATGGTTAATCTGTTCGATGTTATAAATAATTCCACCTTCTAGATGTTTTCTTAAAAACATACAAAACATCGGTGGCTCATCTGGATATTGATAATCAAGCTTTGTGATTTGCACACGAGCATAAGATGAATGTGTTGAAAATAAGACTTTCTGATTTTTTCCTTGTGCACGAATTTGCATTAAAATTTCGTGGTTTGATAATTGATAAATTTTATTGATACGCCCAGCAAGTAGCGATTCCTTTAAGGAAGCAGCGACACTAGACGTCATAAGACCATCAAAAGCCATTAAAAATCACCTCTTTAACAATGAATTTATATTCAAAAGTATATCATTTTTTAAAACTGTTAGACATAAAAATAACTGAAAAATCTCATAATAATCATACTGTGTGTATAGATATTTCTAAAATGTCTAAAATGAACTGTAAAATAATTCATGATAAATTCTGTGTCGAGCTATTTAATTTTGTTGAAATTCATGCTATTATAGTGGAATGAAAGTTTAAGGAGAAGTGAATGCATGAGATTAGTAGAAAAAGGCGTACTAATAGTCATATCAGGTCCTAGTGGTGTAGGAAAAGGAACTGTGCGCGCATCAATATTCGAACAAGAAAACCATAATTTAGAGTATTCAATTTCAATGACAACAAGAAAACCACGCGTTGGAGAAGTTCATGGTGTGGATTATTTCTTCGTTGAAAAAGAAGAATTTTTAGATAGAATTGATCAAGGTCAATTATTAGAGTGGGCTGAATTCGTTGGAAATTATTACGGAACACCGCTTGATTATGTGAAACAAAAATTAGATGAAGGAAAAGACGTTGTTCTTGAAATCGAAGTTCAAGGTGCATTACAAGTTAAAAATGTAATGCCAGATGCATGCTTCATCTTTATTGCTCCTCCTAGCATGGAAGAGCTTCGTAATCGCATTATGACTCGTGGAACAGAAGCGATGGAAGTTATTAATAAACGTATGCAAAAAGCAGAGTCTGAAATTGGACTTGCTCATGAATACGACTATATCGTTATCAATGATACGGTAGAAAATGCTCGTGATCGTATTATGGCAATCATTGAAGCTGAGCATTCACGCTCAAACCGTGTCTTAGAATATTATAATAAGAATATTGTGGAGGTTGAATAGTAATGACAGGAATGCGCTATCCATCAATCGATAAATTATTAGATAAAGTAGATTCTAAATACAAAATCGCTTACATCGCTGCAAAACGTGCACGTCAAATTGTTGACGCTGGACAATCACAATTAGATTATGTTGACGGATTACCAACAGCTAAATGTGCAAAACCAGTTGGGGTTGCTTTAGAAGAACTATTAAACGACGTTGTTGATTTCGAATTAAAAGAACAATAATGATTAAACCTTAGCGAATGCTAAGGTTTTTGTTTTTGCGTACGTTTATCAAAATATGTCGTGTGTTATAATAAAGGTAATGAATTGGGGAGGTGCCAAAGTGATTGCTGAAGTTGTTGTTGATATTAAAAATAAAGCTGTGAATAAAGTCTTTGATTATACGGTGCCAGAAGAATTAGCACATTTAATTCAACCTGGTGTTCGTGTTTTAGTTCCATTTGGACCTCGCACGATTATGGGCTTTGTTATTTCGTTAAAAGAACAGACGGAGTTACAAAATCTACGCCCGATTAAAGAACTGATTGATGTCGTTCCAGTTTTAAATGATGAGTTGCGTGAGCTTGGAATGAGTTTAAGTGAAGAAACAGGAAGTACGATGATTCAATGTTTCGAGGCGATGATTCCAAATGCCATGCGTGCAAAATATAAGAAAAAGCTTCTTTGTTTAAGTGACACGTTATCGCCAAATTTAGCGTCGCTATTTCAAAATTCACGCGTCATTGATTATGAGCAAATCCCTGCTAACCTTTTAAAAGAAGTTAAACAAGCAATTGAACATAAACAAGTTGAACTCATTTATGAAGTGAAAGATCAGCTTGGTAAAAAGATGATTAAATATATAGCACTTGTCGATCCGAAATTAGATTTATCATCATTTAATCGCGCAGCGAAGCAAAAGCAAGTGTTAGAATATTTAATAGCACAGCCGAACCCCGTTTTAAAGTCTCAACTAATGGATGAGTTACAAGTTACTCATGCCATTATGAAAACACTTGTAGATAAATCGGTCATTAAAGAAATCGAGGTAGAAGCCTATCGTGATCCATACGCAGATGTGGTGCATCAACAATCGAAGGCGTTAAAGTTAAATCAAGAACAGCAAGTTGCGGTGACAACCGTGGCTCATGCATGCGAGGAAAATGCACATGATATCTTTTTATTACATGGCATTACGGGAAGCGGGAAGACGGAAGTTTATTTACAGATGATTGAAAATGTGTTGGCTAAGGGACAACAGGCGATTATGTTAGTGCCGGAGATTGCCTTGACGCCACAAATTGCAGGACGATTCAAAAGTCGTTTTCAAAATAAAGTAGCTGTTTTACATAGTGCTTTATCAATGGGTGAAAAGTATGATGAATGGCGTAAGATTTTAAAGCAAGAAGTACAGATTGTGGTGGGCGCACGTTCAGCAATTTTTGCTCCATTTAAAGACATCGGTATTATTATTATTGATGAGGAGCATGAGGCGACATATAAGCAGGAAGAGGCGCCACGCTATCATGCGATTGAAGTAGCTAAACAGCGTGCAATTACGCATCGATGTCCAGTTGTGTTAGGAAGTGCGACACCGTCTTTAGAATCATTTGCTCGTGCTCAAAAAGGGGTTTATCGATTATTAACGTTATCGAAGCGTGCCGTTTCTACAGCGAAGTTACCCACGGTCAAATTGATTGATATGCGTCAACATTCAACGGTCAGTGATCAAATGATTTTAAGTGATGTTTTGCAAGAGGCGATTGCAAAGCGTTTAGAGCGTCAGGAACAAGTCGTGTTACTTTTAAATCGTCGAGGTTATTCGAACTTTATGCAATGTCGCGAGTGTGGAGAAGTGGTGAATTGTCCAAATTGTGACGTCTCACTGACATATCATAAACCAAATCAAAAATTAAAATGTCATTATTGTGGCTTTGAGTCATTCATTTTAAGACGATGTCCATCTTGTCAGAGTGAAGAGTTACGATTTTTTGGTTTAGGAACTCAAAAAGTTGAAGAATATTTACAAGATCAATTTCGGGGTGCACGTATTATGCGAATGGATGTAGATACGACATCAAAAAAAGGTTCACATCAAGAGCTCATTGCAGCCTTTGAACGAAAAGAAGCCGATATTTTAATTGGGACACAGATGGTGGGAAAAGGACTTGATTTCCCAGATGTAACCCTTGTTGGTGTCTTAGCGGCTGATTTAATGCTTCATTTATCTGATTTTAAAGCCGCTGAACGAACCTTCCAATTATTAACTCAAGTTGCAGGTCGAGCGGGTCGTCATGAACTAGAAGGGGAAGTACTTATTCAGACCTATAGTCCAGAACATTACGTCATGAAATGTGTCGTTGAGCAAAATTATCACGCATTTTATGTGGAAGAAATGAAGATGCGCCGTCGTTTTGGCTATCCACCATATTATTATTTAGCCAGTGTCATGATGAGTAGTGAAGACTATAATGATCTTATTATGGCATGCGATAAAGTGAATCAATATTTACGAAATCAACTTGGACATAGCTGTATTATTGTTGGTCCAACTATGCCGTATGTTGGGCGAATTAATCAGCGCTTTCGCATGTATTTTATGATTAAATATAAGCAGGAACCGAGGTTAAGAGCTATTTTGTCTCAGCTTTTAATGTATTTCCAAGAAGGTTCAGTGAGCTTATCACTTGATTTTTTTCCAAATCAGTTTAATTAATTAAAAAAACTTACTAAAGATGGTAGTAAAATGTCGATAGATGTGGTAATAATAATTAGAGTCTAGATTTATCGTTTAATCTCACATCCATATGCTAGATGTGATTTGAGCTACAATAGAGGAGGGACAACATGACACGTGTTGTATTTATGGGAACTCCTGACTTTTCAGTTCCTGTTTTAGAAACAATTATTAAAGAAGGTTATGAAGTCGTTGGGATTGTCACACAACCTGATCGTCCAGTTGGACGTAAACGTATTTTAACACCAACACCAGTTAAACAAAAAGCGTTAGAGCACAACATCCCAGTGTTCCAACCTGAAAAAATTAAAGAAGATTATCAGACAGTTTTAGATTGGAATCCAGATTTAATTATTACAGCTGCTTTTGGTCAAATCATCCCGAAAATTTTATTAGATGCACCAAAGTTCGGATGTATTAATGTTCATGCTTCGTTATTACCAAAATATCGTGGTGGTGCACCGATTCATAAAGCGATTATTGATGGTGAAAAAGAAACAGGAGTTACAATCATGTACATGGATGTCAAAATGGATACAGGAGACATGATTAGTAAAGTCGTTGTTCCAATTGAGGAAAAAGATCACACAGGAAGTATGTTTGAAAAATTAAGTGTTGCTGGGGCGAAGCTTTTAGCAGAAACGTTACCTAAATTATTAGCAGGTGAGATCGAGGCAATTCCTCAAAATCATGAAGAAGCGACATTTGCATGGAATATTAAGCGCGAAGATGAGCGCATTGATTGGTATAAACCAGCCAATGTTTTATATAACCAAGTTCGTGGACTTCACCCTTGGCCAGTAGCATTCACGCAATTAGATGAGTTATCAGTAAAAATTTGGTGGGCTGAACCAAATAATCATTTATATGATGCTGAACCTGGAACGATTGTGAAAGTTGAAAAAGATGGAATCGTGGTGGCATGTGGTGATCATGCTGGATTAAAGATTACAGATATTCAAATCTCAGGGAAAAAACGTATGGATGTTGCAAGCCTTTTAAATGGTTCACATCCAATTGAAGTTGGAAAGAAATTCAACTAAGAAATGATCTATAGGAGGTAGTAAGACATGGCAAAACAATATGTTGGACAAACAGAATACTCAAAAGATACGAATCCAGTGGCAACAATTGAAATGGAAAACGGTGGAGTAATGAAAATCGAATTATATCCAGAAGTAGCTCCACAGTCAGTTCGTAACTTCATCTCATTAGCAAACAAAGGATTCTACAACGGTGTTATTTTCCACCGTGTCATTCGTAGTTTCATGATTCAAGGTGGAGACCCACAAGGTTTAGGAATTGGTGGACCAGGATACAGCATCTACGGAGAATTCAAATCAAATGGGTTTGATAACCCAGTCAAACATGAACGTGGAGTTATTTCTATGGCGCGTACAAACGTTCCAAACTCGGCTGGATCACAATTCTTTATCATGCATAAAGATTCTTCACATTTAGATGGAAGCTATGCAGCCTTCGGTAAAGTGATTGAAGGAATCGATGTTGTTGATCAAATTGCTAGCGTAGAATGTAACCATTTAGATCAACCAGTCATTGGGCAAGTCATGAAATCAGTGACAGTTGATACTAAAGGTGTTGACTACGAAGAACCAAACAAATTATAATTTCTAAAAGGACTAAACGAAAGTTTAGTTCTTTTTCTATATAGACCATCATGC
>NZ_JAMQUU010000112.1:0-3493 GCF_025594975.1 Turicibacter sp. T129
TAATATCATACCTGTCGAAAGGTGTCAAACAGTTTTTTGTATTTTTTTGAAAATCATCCATTTATAAGTGAATATCTATACATTTAATTTCAAACAGAAAAGCCGATACAATTATCGGCTTTTCTAAATTACTATTCTACTTCCATATCAGGATTATCAAAATAATAAAGTATTCCCTCATAGATGGCATATGCAATCTGATTTTGATAACTATCCGTATTTAATTTCTCTGCTTCATCTGGATTAGATAAAAATCCAATTTCAACTAAGGTTGAAGGTACATTTGAATTTTTCAATATAAATAAGCTTGAAATGGCCTTAGCCTCTCTCGTTGTAGTTTGTAAGTTGTTTTTCATACTATTCATGATTGCAGTAGCTAACTGTTTATTTTCTATTTTCTTCGGATCATAAAACGTTTGTGCTCCTGACCATGAACTATTTGTAATTGCATTGGCATGAATAGAAACTACAATCCCATTTTCTTGGCCATTCATAATTTGCACTCGCTTGCTTAAATCTTCTGTTTTTCTCTTCTTTGCTTCTGGAGATGCCAAATCATAATCACCATCTCGTGTTAACACTACATTAATCCCTTGCATCTTAAGGTAATCTTCAACCTTTTTTGTCACCGATAGCACGACTTCTTTCTCAATAATTCCACTTTCTGATGAGGCTCCCCCATCTTTTCCACCATGTCCTGCATCTAAGATTACAGTTACTGATTCATAATTATCATTTAAATTATTACGATATTCCCCCATGATTACTGGAATAAAGCTTAAAAATAATACGACTAAAAATAAAATTGTACCAATTGTTTTCCTCATCCTCATCACCTTTGTATTACATTATTTTTTTTACAAGTGTATGAGATTCAGAAATTAAATATAATAAATAATCCATAATAAGCGATTTAATTACTTTTTCACTATACTTGGGACTCCTACTGACGTTTTACTCGGCGGAACATCCTTTAATACAACAGCATTTGCTCCGATTATACAACCTTTTCCTAATGTAATATTCCCTAATATTTTTGCACCAGTACCTATTGTAACATTACTTTCAACAGTTGGATGCCGTTTACCTGTAACATCGCCTCTACCGACTCCACCTAATGTAACTCCATGATACATTGTAACATCATCACCAATAATACTAGTCGCTCCGATAACGACACCTGTTCCATGATCAATAAATAATCTCTTCCCTATTTGAGCGGCTGGATGAATTTCTATATTAAGACAACATCTTACGATGAACATCATTAATTCTGCAATAAATTTTAAATGGTGTATATATAAAAAATGTGCAATACGATACCAAAAGACTGCTTGCACGCCAGGATATAACAAGATAATTTGAATAATATTTCTTGCTGCTGGGTCTCTTCTTTTAATAGATTCAAAATACTCTTTCACGTCGCCTCTCTCCTTTTTTACTTGATTCCTATTATTATCGTATGAATCCCTCGATAATAATTGATTAGTTTTAGCAGGAAAATTAGAGGATATAAAATTGCATAAATCCCACATAATATAATTAACTTTCACCTATAAAGGAGAATCAGATATATGAAAAAATTAGCAAACAAAGTTGCACTTGTTACATCTGGTACACGAGGAATTGGATTACAATGTGTTAAAACGTTGGCTCAGCACGGAGCAACTGTTTATATTGGGGCTCGTCGATTAGAGGCTGCTAATCAAATCTGTCAGGAATTATTGGAAAATGGCTATCACGCTAAAAGTGTTTACTTTGATGCGACAAAAACAGAAACGTATGAGACTATGGTCAAGACAGTTATTGAAGAAGCGGGCCACCTAGATATATTAGTTAATAATTATGGGGGGACAGATTCAGAAACTGACTTAGACCTCGTGTCCGGAAATACTGAAACCTTTTTCAATACGATGAACTTTAATCTCAGTAGTGTTTATCTACCTTGTAAATTTGCCATTGAACAAATGCTTAAGCAGGAAAGTGGCTCAATTGTGAATATCTCTTCGATTGGATCAATCTTACCTGATGTAGCTCGATTAGGGTATGGCGTTTCTAAATCAGCTATTAATTCACTAACACAAAATATTGCAATTCAATATGCGAAACATAACATTCGATGTAATGCCGTTTTACCAGGCTTAATTGCAACGGACGCAGCTCTACAAAATATGTCAGACGACTTTATTCAATCGTTTCTCAAACACGTCCCACTCCATCGTTTTGGACAACCAGAGGATATTGCTAATGCTGTTTTATTTTTAGCTAGTGACGAATCTTCTTTTATTACCGGTCAATTGTTAGAAGTCGCCGGTGGTTTTGGGCTTCCCAGCCCTTTATACGGCGAAACTGTTAAACAATAATAAAAGGTCACCTATGAAAGGTGACCTTTTATTATTTCTTTCTATTTTCTAATTCAACCAGTTGTTGACGTTGTTGTTCTAATTTATGAGCTAATTTTTGATTATGTTCCATTAATTTGGCTGTGATATCTTTTAATTGATTAATTTCTTGATTTTGTTCTTCAATCATCTGTTTCACTTGCTCTCGATGATCATCTTCTACTAAAGCTGCTAAAGCTTCTTTTAAATTGTCTGCCATTAAGTTTTCTAAGTACCAAACAACTTCTTTAGCTCTCATACGATAGATTTCAGGTAAAACTGTTTTTTCAATTAAGGTAGCCTCTAATTCTGATAATTGTTGATTTAGTTTTTTGATTTCATCTCTCATATGATTAGCAAGTAATGAGTTTGGAATTTGTTGATACTCATAACTCATTTTAGCTTCTTCAATAACACTTTCTAATGATGGAATAGGAGCAGGCTTTTGCTTATTTAAATAATATTTAGTTCCTTGTTGATATAGTAGATAAAAAATAACGACCGTAATAATAAATAATAAAATAACATATAAGAAATTCACATTAAATATAATTAAGGCATATGATAATAGAACACAGACAATTAAATCAATTAAAATGGCAACTCCTTTAAAATCTTTCAGTTTCTCAATAAGTCCATTGTAATCTTGATGCGCTTTATACTCTGAGCTATCATAGTATTTTGTTTCTACTGCTTTTAAATGTTCTTGCTCTGTAGCTACAATTGTTGAATCTAATGAAGCTTTCTTTTTATCTATCTCACGTTTTACAATTTCAATTTCATTAATCATTTCATCTGTTAACCAAAGATTAGCGATAATTTCATCTTTTGATAAGCCGTTAACCTCGACCATTTATATCTCTCCTTTTATCTTGAAAACAGTCAGTATCTCATTCATTTTTACATATTATGTCATACTCGAAATTATAACAACGTTTAATTAAAAATTCAATCATATAGATAGTATAGTCGCTATTTAGGTCATTATATGACTATTGTTCTAAAAATATAAAAAAATCTATATTTTAAAGTATGTGCCTAATTCGTTTTTCTTCCCTTGTTATAAGAGATAGTGCGCTATTTATCATATTTTAACTAATCGAGTAGGAGAT
>NZ_JAMQUU010000113.1:0-453 GCF_025594975.1 Turicibacter sp. T129
AAGTAAACGAATTCCGTTTCTTGGTGTTTTTGTTAATGATATGTAGCTCTCGTGAATAACTTACCTATTTGTAAGATTTACGTTATAATATCCTTACTATTCCAACTTTAGAAGAAGGTGTCATCTCATGTCAGAATCTGAAATCATCAAAGTTTATCAGGAGGGGATTCAATCCGTTATTAGTTTAGTTCAAGGACTTTCCACTCAAATCTCTGAGTTATCTCAGACTGTTTCAGATTTAGATGCTCGCCTTAAGAAACTTGAAAAACAATCAAATCAAACCAGTCAAAATAGTAGCTTACCTCCGTCAACCGATGGTTTTAAAAAGACAAAAAGTTTGCGTCAACCTTCAAATAAAAAAACGGGTGGTCAAGTCGGGCATAAAGGTTCAACCTTAAAAATGGTAGAAGATCCGGATCTTGTCGTCACACATCATCCGAAAACTTGCCAAGG
>NZ_JAMQUU010000114.1:0-791 GCF_025594975.1 Turicibacter sp. T129
ATTTCGTCATGTTTTTTGCCCACTGTTGGTTCTCAAAATCGATGATTCCTTTAAACTCTCTTAAATGATGAACGTTACATAAAGCATGCGTACAATCATCATATTTAAAATACGGGGTCCAATGGTCATGGATGACGGTTCCTTTGAAAGAGGGAAGAATGCCATTGGCTTCAATTGCTTGAGAGCCACGCTTTTCATGAACAAAGTAATGCGTGAATTTTTGATTTGAAGTCACGTGAAGCCAGTGTCTCTTTCCATTGACATAACAGCCTGTTTCATCTACATGAAGATGATTTGATGCCAAAAGATTTTCTTTGATTGAAGCTTCAGTCGTTTCTAATAACTCATCACATCGTTTCGTCATATTCACCAGTGTTCCTTGGCTGATGGTCGCTTTGAAAATATCTTGAGTCAATTGTTTCAGACGGTTGAAAGGAATCAATTGATAGTGACTGAAATAAGTTAATACACTTGTTAAATGTGGCCCATATTGTGTCGGTTGTGTGACATGTTTCGGAAATAGTCCTTCATTTTTAAAGTGACAGTTAGGACATACTTTAATTTGGGATTGATGCTCAGTCACTTGAAGCCTTAAGCTCGGTAAATCAAAAACTTGACGTCGAATCGTTTTTTGAGGTTCAACGTTTTCTAAACAACACCCACACCCTTGGCAAGTTTTCGGATGATGTGTGACGACAAGATCCGGATCTTTTACCATTTTTAAGGTTGAACCTTGATGCCCGACTTGACCACCCGTTTTTTTATTTGAAGGTTGACGCAAACTTTTTGTC
>NZ_JAMQUU010000115.1:0-9955 GCF_025594975.1 Turicibacter sp. T129
CCTACCAATGGTAGATACATTTACTTCGTAAATGGTAGGTGACCCATTCCCTACCAATGGTAGATACATTTACTTCGTAAATGGTAGGTGACCCATTCCCTACCAATGGTAGATACATTTACTTCGTAAATGGTAGGTGACCCCTGGACTATAGGATGTGTTAGTACCCAAAGGGCATAAGAGACGAAACTGATGATAAAAATGTAAAAGGTATTGCTGGTTATATATAGATGTTGCTATCGTGGTTGATGAGAAGTGGTCATTAGAAATGAAAATAAGCTCTTCCTATTATAGAGGAGGTATGACGAGTCATTTCTTCAATCTTATCTCAAAAAATAGATGAAGCTTCACAATTAGTTTTTATTTTGCTACAATCAAAGTATTATAATAAAAAGGAGAATATGATGAAATTGAAATGGAGAAAACTTACATTAGTCTTGTTGCTTATGATGACACTGGTTGGATGTCAATCAAAACCAAAAGAATTAATTGCACCAGAGGTTGAAGTACCTGAAAACTTACCCCTTGTTACGATGGAAATTAAGGATTTCGGAACCATTCAAGCTGAACTATATCCGCATATTGCACCGAATACCGTGAATAACTTTATCTCATTAATTAATCAAGGGTTTTATAATGGACTAACTATTCACCGAATTGAAAAAGGATTTGTTTTACAAGGGGGCGATCCAAATGGAATTGGAACGGGTGGACCAGGTTATGCGATTGCTGGAGAATTCATCAATAATGGATTCCAAAATGATTTAAAACATACGGAAGGTGTGTTATCGATGGCTCGCACCAACCAACCAGATAGTGCAGGAAGTCAATTCTTTATTATGTTAGATGATGCACCTCATTTAGATGGTCATTATGCAGCCTTTGGGCGAGTCACATCTGGAATGGATGTTGCACATGATATTGAAGTAGCGGGAACAAGTAATGGACCAGTTGTGATTGAGTCAATGACAGTTAACACTTATGGAATTGAATATTCTGCACCAGACGTTATTCAATAAAATGGGTCCATTTTGGACTCATTTTTTTATCCAAAGATTGTTTTAAACCTCAAACAATGGTTCATACTAAAAAACGTTAGATTAGAAATCATGAGGTAAATAAACATGAAAAAATATAGACATTATTTATTAATTGGGGGAGCTCTTTTAGCATTAACGGCTTGTTCAAATACAAAGTCTTCAACCACGACTCAAACCCCAACTAATAATGGAACAGTTAATGAAACGGGTACTACGCAAGTTAAAGGCGGTGATATGCCAATTGAAGATATCTTAATTCAAGCTCGAAAATCCATTGGAAATGGAATTGTGACAAGTGTTGATTATGAGGTAGGTCACCCAAATTATTATGAAGTTGATATTTATGTTGAAAATCAGAAATATGAACTTCAATTTGATGCGCTAACTGGAGAAATTTTTAAACAAGAACAAACATCAGAAAATCCAACTATTTTAGATGGAGTGAATATTTCGATTGATGAAGCGATCTCAATTGCGGCTGCTCAATCAAATGGTGGGCTTGTTCATTCAATTCATTTACAACCAAAAGAAATTGGTGTTGTTTATGAAGCAACAGCCATTAAAAATAATAAAGAACAAAAAATTGAAATTAGTGCTACTGATGGAAAAGTGATTTCATTTGAAGAAGAAGTGAATGATTAATTTTAAGCAAAAGATGACATTTATCCTCCAATATGAACATATGATGAATTGAATAGGAGAATAGGGAGTAGGGAGATAAATGGATGATGTTAATCGTGCGTATCAAATTCTTGGGGTAACACCCACCATGTCACTAGAAGAAATAGAGGCAGTTTATGATGAACTACTAGAAAAATATGAACATCTTGCAGACGATAATATGTATTATAAAGAAAAGATAGCGGAGTGGACGGATGCTTTTGACTGTATCATTGACCACCGAATCGATATTACAGAACATCCTTCTTATCAAAATCATTCAGATCAAAGATGGTTATCTAGCCTTGTTGTCGTCAAATTAGTTTTTATCGTTATCATTGCCTGTATAGTGATTAAACAAATTGGGTGGTTAGAAACACCTAACCAATCGGTAAGTAATGGCTCAAGTATCTACGAGTTATCGAATAACTTTGAACTTTCTTTGTCTAAATTTAGCGAGTTTACTGATTGGGATTGGGGATATTATGAGGATGGCGACCAATGGACCATTATTTTAGCAATCGAAGTTTCAAAGGCTGATGAAGAGGGAGCGCTCATCAATGCCTATAATTTTCGATTAGAAGAAGACTGCCCTACAACATTAATCACAAAAGATATTTATTCAGATGAAGAGTTAAATCAAGTTCATTATTTAGGAGGCTATAGTGAGCTCGTACCACTTAATCAGAAGTTTGGCGTTGTTTTTAACGTAGCAGCTTTTGAACAAGGTGAAGAACGCATTCTTTACTATTATTATCCCGATGGAAGCAAGCACGAAGTGGGACGTCTAATTTTTGACGTCTTGAATAATAAAGAAGATCAGGGGATTTTTATCTAAATAAAAATAGACAAGTCTAAACTTGTCCATTTTTTTATGTTTTTATATAAGTCCCCATAAGTTTTTCACAACGTAAAAACTAAATCCCTTGCATTAGAGGATTAGGTTTCTTTTGGAAATTGCTAGGTTATCCATTTATTACCAATGGTAGGTGATCCCTGGACTATAGGATGTCTTAGTATTAAAGTTTTTTGATAACTAAGATTGATTTTAGAAAGGTGAAATAAATTTCGGTTTGTATCTAGTTATTTTTGATAAAAAATAATTTCTTTAGAACTTATACAGGATAAAATATCGAATCGAATTATATGAGTACTATTGATTTTGTTCGTTTTCCAATTTTATTTAGGCTTAAGGTTCATAATTATTATTAATCAATACTTGAGCCCCACACAAAATCTTAAAGAGGAATATATCAGGCAATTAATTGATGATGTATCGTATCAACGCGGATATACCCGATTATTTAATAGTTTAGATCATTAATGGTTAATTTCCCTAGTTTGTGCGGTGATACTGTCATTCGTGAGACCTTAGTTTGGATCCCAATTTCCTAATACTTTTTCTTTTTTATAAAATACGGCTTCTTCGGGCGACAATTCTTTAGAGAAATTGACTCGTTGATTAGATTTCGCACCAGGACCAAAATTTTGAAACTCATAAAACTTAATAGAATCATGAGAATCGATTTTTCCCCAGTCATCCCATCCCGCTGCATGGATATGAGGACCTAAATAACAGTTTAAAAATGCCACATGTGCAAATCTCCGCCAAGGTCGTCCTAAAAAGACAGATCCTTTGCGGGCATCGCTGACTAACTCACAGTGATTAAAGACATAACCGTAAGCTTCGTCTTTAGGGGTCGATGCGGCTGTCACATAACTAAGTCCATCTATGGCATTTGAAAAAATTGTACATCTCTCAAAATAGGCCGTTGCTCCACCAAAGATAAAATCAATATCTCCTTGTAAATAACATCGTTCGTAATAATGGCGACCGACTTTTCTTGGAAAATACTCACCAGGTCCAATAAAAGAGCCAGGAATAACTGGAGTAGATGGGAGTGGAGCCGTAAATAAAGTATCTTGATTTCCTAAAAAGCAGCAATCTTTAAAATGAATACAATCCCCATCAACATACAAGGCGATTGCTTGACCTACATCTTTCCCCTTTCCAGACTTGTTTTCAAACGTTAGGTTAGAAAATGTAAGGTGATTCCCATGAATAAACATCGTATAGCTTCTAAATGTTTGTAATAAAGTTCCATCTGCTAATACCTTTTTAGCATAATCATCAAATGTAATCACGGTACTTTCTGCATCTTCACCGATAAAGGTGACATGAGAATGATTCAGATACAGCTTTTCATGATAAACACCTCGTTTAATAAAAATAGTGGTAGGATCTTTTCCTTTTAATGAATCAATGGCGGCTTGAATTGATTGAAAGTCTCCACTACCATCTAACGCTACAATTAGCATTTAGTCATCCCTCTATTCTTTTTTAGTTTATTCGTTTATATTGTAGATATAAGATTAAAAAAGTTATGTCGAAGTATAGTTTATCGTTCAAGAAAAAAATAATAGAAAAACTGGATACTTTTAAATTGCTTTAAATAAACTAGAATAAGAGTGAAAAAAAGGGAGTGATAGGATGGAAATAAAAATTATGAGTCAACAAGAAGCTCAAAATTGGAGCTATGATCAATGGATGGGAGTTGCACTACTTATCTCAATTCTTGGAACTCATTCAAAGATCCCAACTTTTTATAAAAATCCTCGCATTATTGAAAAGATATCCCTAACATTTGATGATATTCAAACCGTTCAAGAGAATCATACTTTACTATCAGAGGAACACTGTTTACAAATTCGTGATTTTGTATTAGAGCATGCGGAAGAAGTAGAGTGTATTGTTATTCATTGCTATACTGGTGTTTCAAGAGCAGCAGCTATTGCCTTCGCGATTTGTCATCTATTAAACTTAGATGATACGTGGATTTGGGTATCGGAGCGTTATTATCCAAATAAATACTGTGTTCATAAATTAAATCGAGTTCTAAATCTAGGGCTGACCGAGCAAGATATTCAATCTCGTTATCAATATAAAGAAAAAAAACATCAGCTAAGCTGATGTTTTTTTCTCTCGACGATATTGTAAGATTAAGATAAGGCAAGCGATTAAAGCCATAACACTCCCAACTAAGAATGGAAGTTTACTACCAAAATCATATAAGAACCCAGCCATTAATGAACCAATGACCATTCCGACTGAACGCGCCGAGTTTTGAATCCCCATAATTTCTCCCGCATTATCTTTCGCATGCTTTGAAATCATACTTTGATAAATTGGCTGAGCAAGCGGCATTACAATAAAGAAAATAACTAAGAAGATTCCCATCACAATTAGATTTGAGCTATACGCCCAAATGAACAAAGATCCTCCGGTAAGGGCAATTACAACGATTAACGTTTTTAGCTCATCGTACTTCGCTGCTAAAAGAGGATTAACCAAGAAATTAACTAAAACAGCACAAATTGGAACAATGCTTAAAATTAAACCATTTAATTGTGTTGGTAATTTTAAATCTGATTCAACGAAGTATCCAATAGTTGAATTATAAGACGTTGTTGTAATATTCATGAATGCTACTGTTAAAATAAGAGCACCCAACATAGATTTAAAATCAAGACTCGATTTTTTTAATTTTAAGTGATTTAATGCTAATACTGCTTTTCCTTCTTTTTTCTTTTCTAATGTTTCATTAGTCAAGAAGAACAAAGCAACGGTTATAGCAATACAGGCAGCAAATTGAACGATAAAGCTATATTTATAATTAGTGGCTCCAAGCCAACCTCCGATATTAGAACCAACGGCTGATCCCATCGCTGTCGTTGCAGCTAAGTAGGCTAATGATTTGGCACGATTTTCAGGTGATGACAAATCACTAATACACGCCATCACAACGGCAATATAACTCACACTTAAAACTCCACCTAGTACCCTGAAGGCTGAAATAAGAGCTGCACTTTGACTTAAACCAAAACCAAGTTGAGCTGTTCCGTATCCGAGAACACCAATCATTAAAAATCGTTTACGTCCTTTGTAATCAGATAGACTTCCCCAAATAGGTGAAAAGATATAACTCCCAATTGACATTAATGCAAAAAATAAACCAAACATATATGACGGTAATTCTAATTCATTAATTAAACGAGGTGTCACAGGATGTGCGAAATTGAAAACCGCCATAATTAAAAAGTTAAAAAATAAGAACTTTCTTAAAGACTTTTGTTTCATAAATCCTCCTTATAAAATTGTCACTAGTTATCATTATATAAAATTTAGCAGATAACTACAAACTTTAAAGTTTAAAAAGTCGAATGAAATTCCCTCATTCTTTATCATATCAATCCATCAAATGGCGTATGCTTCTAGTAACAGGCAAATGAACCGGATCAATACACAATCAAACATTTTTGAAAGGGGGAAGTTGCAAATCAAGCGATTTTGCAACGAGACAGATGGGCACAAAAAATAAAAGCTACTATCGCAACTGGTACCAACATTGGAAAGAAGAAGAACAAGAAAAACTAGAACAATCAATGAATGAAGTACGAGCATATCAACACAACATTGAGTCAACACAATATAAAGCAAATCATGATTTGAGTCGGCAATACGGGGGATACACCCAGTCTGTGCATCGAAAATCACAATCACCATACAGTGCCACACGCCGCAAATCGCAAATGGCAGACATCAATCTATCTAATCAAAATCAATTTTCAGATATCTTACGAGGTCTTCTTGTTGGGTTACCGCTCGTCGTTGTTTTACTGACTCTACTTTATGCAGGGGGTGTCATCCCGCAAGAAACTGTCAATCGCTTATTTGGTATGACGACTACAAGTCCAGTCACAGAATACATTGAACAATACGACGAACTTATGGTTTTACATAACAATATCAACAAAAGTTTATCTGAACATATTGGCGCTAACAATATTACACCAACCTATCTTCAAGAATTAAAATCACAGCAACAAAATATCATCAATAAAACACAAGAACTCCTTGCCAATAAAGATGAAAGTTTTAGTGAAATGGGACGCCTATTAAATCTTAAACTTATGAGTTTAGATCAGCTTATCAATCAAGTCACAAGTAGCGAAAGTGTGACAGAAGAAATCACTCAATCATACAATCAATTTGTTAGTGATCAAAATGAAGTTGCAAATCAAATTGTGCTTGCTTTAACAAGTTTATTAGATAACAACAACATTAAGTACACGAAACAAGTTAATGGAAGCATTCAAATTAAATAAAAAATCCATTCAATATTTTATTGAATGGATTTTTTATTGTTTTCACAAATTTGGGTAAAATATGTTAAAATGGTCATGCTATAACATAGAAACATACGCTTTGGAGGAATATATGAACCGTAGGATTAGTAAAACATTAGGCTTAAGTCAAGAAGCCTACTTATTTGACTCACCACTATATTTAACAAAGTCACTACTCGCTATCGCTACAGGATATATCATCGGAAAACAATTTCCAATTGCTCAGTTAGATATGATTTCAGTTTTACTTGGAGTCATGTACAATTTGGAACCATTGAATCGAACAGGTGTTCGTAGTGGTGTCAGTCAACTGATTGCCTCGACGATTGGTGCCGCAGCTACGGGAATCTTAGTGCTAGCATTTGGAGTTAATGTTTTTAGTATTAGTATTGGAATGGTTCTAACACTATACGTCTGCTTAAAAATTAACTGGCGTCTTGTTTCGCCCGTTGCCATCTTTACATCGATTTACATGACTCAATATATACAAGTGAATGAAGCGGGATTACCTAGCATATGGCTAACCTTTCGTTTACGCATCATCGCCCTTGGTTTAGGGGTATTAATTGCGTTATTTTATAACTATATATTTTCAAACCTATACTATCGTAAATTTGCTAAAAAGAGATTGCAATATGCCAATGAACAAGTCCTTAATGGCCTAACATATACAGCGAAAGTATTTCAACGAACATTACCACGTGGAAAAAGAGGCTATATTCAGCTATTCAGTCAACAAATGAATGATTTAGACTTAGTATATTCAAACATTGAGGCCCTTAAAACAGAATTTACTATATTGAAAAAAGAAGTCAAACTAAAAGAAGTGAATAAACTACAAGAAATTGCTGAACTTTACCGAGATATTAATCATTTAACGTATGACTTGAACTTTTTATTAGAATCGACACCAGAGGTCGTATTAGATAAAGAGTTAGAACTTTCTTTAGAAGAAGTTATTGTCGTATTAGAATCGACAGATTATACGAATTCAATTGTTCCGCCTTTACATGACTTAAAAGTTGAAAAGCACTATCTTGATATAGGAAATCCATTTGCTGAACGTATTCATAAAATCTGTGAAAAAGTAAATCTAGTGGTAGAAAAATTACAACATCTTCAATAAGACATAAAAAGATAATTATTGCCACGTTTGACGATTAGTGATAAACTTAAAAATGGTATTTTAGGCCACCTTAAAAACAGAGTTTTGAGAGCTCTTGAAAATGGATAAAATAAAAGTGTATTGAACATAAATGTCATCTCAGTAACTATTCGTCCATGACGAATGGCTACTTTAAGATAAGGAGAAATAGAAATATGGATTATCAATTAATTGCAACGACCACATTTGGAATCGAAGCTGTTACAGCAAAAGAATTAAGACAACTAGGATATGAAGACTTAAAATTAGAAAATGGTAAAGTTCATTTCGAAGGAGACGAAATGGATATCGCAATTACTAATACATGGTTACGTACTGCTGATCGTGTCTTAATCAAAGTAGCAGAATTTGAAGCAACAACATTCGAAGACTTATTCAATCAAACAGAAGCGATTGATTGGAGTCAATATATCCCGGTGAACGGAAAAATGCACGTTGTTGGGAAATCAATTAAATCAACATTACATAGTGTACCAGATTGTCAGGCTATCGTTAAAAAAGCAGTTGTAAAAAGCATGCAACGTGCTTATAACCAAGATTGGTTCACAGAAGATGGACCAGTTTATAAAATTGAAGTAGCTTTATTAAAAGATGTAGTTACTTTAACAATTGATACAACAGGACCAGGATTACATAAACGTGGATACCGTGAATTTGCTGGTGAAGCACCATTAAAAGAAACATTAGCAGCTTCATTAATTTTATTATCTCGTTGGAAACCAGAACGTTTATTAGTTGACCCATTCTGTGGTTCAGGAACAATCTTAATCGAAGCGGCATTAATCGGAAACAACATTGCACCAGGATTAAATCGTAACTTCGTTTGTGAAGAGTGGCCTTCAATGGATAAAGAAATCTTTGAACAAGTACGTGACAGTGCACGTAAGGCAATCAAAAACAACTCATTACGCATGTTCGGATACGATATCGATCCTCAAGTTTTACGTACAGCGCGTCAAAATGCTGAAAAGGCAGGAGTAGCAAAATCAATTGAATTCCATCAATTAGATTTCCATAAATTCTCTTCAAACTATAAGTATGCCTACATGATTACAAATCCACCATATGGTGAGCGTATCGGAGAAGAAGATGAAGTCTTCAAATTAAACAAAAAATTAGGAATGATGAAACGTAAATTATCAACATGGGATTTTAATATCTTAACTTCATTCTCTAAATTTGAAAAAGCATTTGGTCGTGAAGCAGATAAAAACCGTAAATTATACAATGGACGTATCTTAACACGCTACTACCAATACTTTGATAATAATTTAAAACAAAAATATGGAGTAGTAATGGCTCAAACAGAGACAACAACAGAAGAATAATTTAAGAAGTGGCCCTTTGACGGTCACTTTTTAAATTTATACTAAAATAAAACTTTAAAAATATGTATATTAAGTTAAAAAAAGGCCATCATATAAGCGATAGTTCCATTACACTTAAAAGCATATCTAACCAAGTGAAGATTTTAAGATATCGATTTTAAATGACGGTAACTAGTTAATATGATTTATATTTTGGAGGTTTTTCAAATATGGCAACAGGAACAGTAAAATGGTTTAATGCTGACAAAGGTTACGGATTCATTACAGTAGATAATGGTGATGAAGTATTTGTACATTTCTCAGAAATTCAAGGAGAAGGATTTAAGACACTAGAAGAAGGACAAAAAGTAGAATTTGAAGTAACACAAGGTAATCGTGGTCCTCAAGCTTCAAATGTTCAAAAATTATAGAATAAAAAGAGTCGATGAACTATCGACTCTTTTTTATGTGCGCCCGGCATGGGTATTATCTAACGGGTTAAAGTCCCGAGTACGTCCAAGTAGCGGAAAGTACATAGCCTAAGACAAGGGTGTCCTCTGCGAGGAGGAATCTGAAGGAAGTCCGTGGGCAAACTT
>NZ_JAMQUU010000116.1:0-428 GCF_025594975.1 Turicibacter sp. T129
ATGTGTGTCACCCTTTGGTAAACAAATCAGAGTGAGAGCTGGTTTGAAAAAAGTGTGTGTAAGTTAGTGTGTGATGTGTGTGAAGTTTAGTAAACAAACCAGAAGTCGGAGCTGGTTTGAAAAAAAGTGTGCGAGTAAGTTAGTGTGTGATGTGTGTGAAGTTTGGTAAACAAGTCAGAAGTGAAAGCTGGTTTGAAAAAAGTGTGCGAGTAAGTTAGTGTGATGTGTGTGAAGTTTGGTAAACAAACCAGAAGTCGGAGCTGGTTTGAAAAAGTGTGAAAGTAAATTAGTGTGTGATGTGTGTATGAGTTTGGTAAACAAATCATAAGTCAGAGCTGGTTTGAAAAAGTGTGCGAATAAATTAGTGTGATGTGTGTATGAGTTTGGTAAACAAATCAGAGTGAGAGCTGGTTTGAAAAAAGTGTGCG
>NZ_JAMQUU010000117.1:0-1059 GCF_025594975.1 Turicibacter sp. T129
GACGAATTGTCAATACAAATGCGACAGTTTCTCATAAAATAGTTCGAATGAAGTTTTCCAACCTAAACATTTTCGTGGTCGATGATTAATGAGGTAGAGTGCCTCATTAATCTCTTCATCACTGACTCGTGCTAAGTCAGTCTTCTTCGGGAAAAACTCTCGAAGAAGACCATTGGCATTTTCATTACTTCCTCTTTGCCAAGACGAATAGGCATCTGCAAAGTAAACAGGAACCTTTAAGTCAGCTTCTACTTTGGAATAACAAGCAAACTCTTTTCCTCGATCAACGGTATAGGTTTTAAAGGTGTCTTTAGGAAAGAGTTCATATAAGTCGCTAATCGCTCGGTACATTTCTGTTGCTGAGCGATTTTCTATTTTCACGGCGACGTAAAAACGTGTTTGACGTTCAACAAAAGTCGCTAAACAACCTTTACTCTTCCCACGACTTGAAACAACCGTATCTAATTCCCAGTGTCCAAACGTTTCACGTTTTTTGACTTCTTTAGGACGTTGATGAATCGAGGTTCCAATGTTAAATCGTCCACGTGTTTCTCGTGGTTTTCGGCGCTTTCCTTTTTGTCTTAAACAACTTAAATCTCCTAACAAAATCGTTCCATCATAAAGCCAACGATAAATGGTTTTAAATGAAATCACACCCTTTAAAACTGTATTAGAAATTTGTTCGGGTGACCAAGTTAGCTCTAAATATTTTTGAATCGTTTGTATCAATTGTTCTGATTTCTTCTCTGAACGATGACAAACTAAGCGACGTTGCTCAGCTAATTCGTCTGCTAACTCAGCCTGATATGTCTTTTGAGTATTTCGTTTCAGTTCACGAGCAATCGTTGAATGATGGCGATTTAATTGCTGAGCAATTTGTCTCGTTGAATAGCCCATTTTTGAAAGAACTTCTATACGTGTACGCTCAAATGTGTTAAGATGGTTATAACTCATAAATAGATCTCCTTGTTAAGAATTTGGTGTGGTAACTTCATTCTATAACAAAGATCCTATTTATGAGCTTTTTTTTATGTGTCGCACTTAATATTACAATCTATC
>NZ_JAMQUU010000118.1:0-1235 GCF_025594975.1 Turicibacter sp. T129
ATCCCAATTTTCATCCGGATTATTATCTTTAAAATAATCCTCTATATAATCAATATATATAGAAACAGATAAGTTTTTCACATTTTTTCGCAGAGTCTTTGGATCACTTTTGAAGGTCTTTCATTGATATGTTGAATAAATCCTTGAACAGCGTTTCTAATCTCATTTATATTTTTATAAAAGACATTATGAATCACAGATTGTTTTAACCATTTCCATAATCCTTCAATTAAGTTTAATTCAGGACTATAAGGTGGTAAAAAGACTAACCTTAATCTATTTTTGTGTTCGTTTAAAAAAGGTTGTATGACTTTAGCGTGATGAATTCTTGCATTATCTAAAATCAAAACAATCTTTCCACTTGGATATTCCTTTAAAACATTGTTTAAGAATTTAAGAAAAATCTCAGCTGTGTAACGTTCTTCTTCTTGAACATAAACGTGACCTGTCTCATAGTTAAGGATTCCTATTAATTTGACACTTTTATTATTTCCGTAAGTAGGAATGATCCGTTGTTTTCCTTTGGGAAACCAATTATTGACTAATGATTGATAATCTCTAATGGAACTTTCATCTTGAAACAATAAATGATCAATCTCTCCACGAATCAAAATTTTTTAATTGTTCAAATTCCTGTCTAAATCCCTCTTGTTTTTCTTGACTAGCTCTCGCTAATGAGTAAGTCGGACGTGTGTAGCTAAAACCTAAGCGTAACAACATGTCACGCATTCCTCCTTTAGTAAATGAGATATCAAATTCTCTTTTTACCCAAAGACATAGAAGCTTACAATTCCAAGTCATATAAGGTTCTAGCCCAACACTTGAAGGTGTTTTCTCAACTATTGTTTCAATTAAAGAAGCTTCCTGTGAAGGTGAAAGTTTCTTCGGACAGCCTGATTTTGGGCGTGGGTTTAATCCCTCAAGTCCATACTTTTTATAATTTCTAACATGTGTTCCGATGGTCTGAGCAGTGAAGGGAACCATCTTAGCGATTTCTACATTTTTGTATCCTTGTAAGTGTAAATAGATCACTTGATAACGAGTATAAAGTTGTTTAGATGATGTTTCACGCATCGCTGTTTCAATTGATTTTAATTCTGTCTGATTCATAGTTGCCCCAATTTCTATTTTAAAATGTATGTTTAATCCCTACTATTTTAACATAGATTTTGACGAATTTTGACCACGAATGTTTGAATTTAAAACTATGAAATACATTTCTGTTTATATATATA
>NZ_JAMQUU010000119.1:0-5416 GCF_025594975.1 Turicibacter sp. T129
GAACCGCCGTATACGGAACCGTACGTACGGTGGTGTGAGAGGACGATGATTAAATTAATTAATTATCTCCTACTCGATTTACTTGCAATAAATCTGTTTAATTTAGCAGAAAATAAAGTGAAATGTCTCTTTTTTTAAAACGTATTTCATTAAAAAGAAAACCACTCAAATACTAGAAGAAATATTGGTAAAACGTATGCGATTACTGTAAAATAGGATATGTTATTTAAACTCTGAATGAGGTGAAATTTTATGAAATTGTTTGTAGGTCTGGGAAACCCAGGTTCAAAATATGAAAGAACACGCCATAATGCTGGATTTATGGTTATTGATGAATTAAGCAAAGCATGGAATATTCATTTATCAGAAGAAAAAAAATTTAAAGGTGAGATTGGGCGTGGAGTTGTTAAAGGTGAAAAGGTTATATTATTGAAACCAACAACTTTCATGAACTTATCTGGAGAGTCAGTTCGTGCAGTTATGGATTTTTATGATGTTGATATCGAAGATTTAATTGTCATCTATGATGATTTAGATTTACCACACGGAAAGATTCGAATGCGTTTAAAAGGAAGTGCAGGTGGCCATAATGGAATTAAGTCATTAATCGCACACACTAAAACACAAGAATTTAAACGTATTCGTGTGGGAATCGATCGCCATCCCAAAATTCCAGTAGTGGATTATGTGTTAGGAAAATTTACAGAAGATGAGTTAGCACTTGTCAATCAGGCGATTGATTTATCAGTAAAAGCTTGTGAAATGGCATTAACAGAATCATTTAATAAAGTGATGACTGAGTATAGTAAATAGGACTTGTCACAGAAGGTGGGTGTTTGAATGAATGTGATGAATCAGTATATTTCAAAGTCTGAACAACTTCAAACTTTGATGAATACATTAGATAAGGATAATCAAAATGTTTTATTAAGCGGGGTTACAACTTCTTTTTATGCACCATTATTACAAATGATTTTCGAAAATAAAAAACGACCGATGATCATTATGATGCAAAATTTATATCACGCTCAGCGTTTGTATGATCAACTCATTGATTTGATGGACATGAATTCAGTCCGTCTTTTTCCTATGGATGAATTTATAACAGCTGAGATGCTTGCTTCAAGTTCTGAGTTACGTATCGAACGAATGAATACACTAGCTTCAATAATTGAAAATCAAAATAAAATCGTTGTAACACATGTTGCTGGTGCGACACGATTCTTAACACCAAAAGAGATTTTTAAACAAGCCGATATTCAATTAGAGGTTGGTGGAACTTACGAACTTGATGAACTAAAACGTAAATTAGTTGAGTTAGGTTATCAATCGGTTCGTGCTGTTGAGCATATGGGTGAATTTAGTGTTCGAGGCGGAATCTTAGATGTTTTTCCGATGACAGAAGAGAATCCAATTCGTATTGAATTCTTTGATGATGAAATTGATACAATTCGTTATTTTTCAACAGAAACTCAACGTTCGATTAATAAAGTTGAAAAGGCAGCTCTCGTTCCAACATTTGAACTTGTTTATTCAGACGAGCAAGTTGAGCGTTTTGAAAAAAATATTAAAGAACGCTTAACAAAAACGGCACCACTTGTTGAAGGGGAAACACGTGATAATTTATATGCTAGAATCTATGGTGATATAGAAAAGATTAAAAATAATCAAGATTTAGAGGTCATGCATAAATATATTTCATTATTGTATGAAAAACCAGATACATTGCTATCTTATTTCGATGATCCATTGGTAATCTATATTGATTACAATCGTATTTTAGAGAATCAAGAGCATATGAATGAAGATGCATTAGCCTGGCAAGAAGGAGCCATCGAAAATGGAAAAACAGTCGTTGATTTAAATTTATATCATCCAATTACTCAAACAAAAGTCTCTAGACAGCTATTTTTACTTGAACATACGAGTTCATTACAAGAAATCAAATTGACAGAACACGTTAAGCTAATGACTAAGAGTGTTACTGAGTTTCATGGACAACTTGAATTTTTTGCGAAAGAGTGTAAACGACTCAAAGAAAATGGGGTTACAGTCTTTGTCACAGTTTCAAGTGTGGAGGCACGTAATAACTTAGCCAATTATTTAGAAGAATCAGGAGTGACTGTTGCATTCCCAACGACGATCGATGAAATTAGAGAAGGTTCGATCCATCTTGTCTATGAGCGATTACCATTAGGTTTTGAACTATTAGAACCGAATATTGTTGTTTATACGGATTATGAGGTTCATACAAAACGAAAAAAACAAACAGCTTATAAAAGTAATTTTAAAGAAGGTAAGAAGATTAAAGACTATAATGAGCTTAAGCTCGGAGACTATGTGGTTCATGTTCAACACGGAATTGGACAGTATATTGGGATTGAGACATTAGAAACAAATGGTGCCCGTAAAGATTTCTTAATGATTGCTTATCGCGGAGGCGATAAACTATATGTTCCAATCGACAAAATTGAGATGGTTCAAAAATATGTAGGATCAGAGGGGGCAAAACCGAAAATCCACAAACTAGGAACATCGGAATGGGAGAAAACGAAGGCAAAAGTTAAGAAAACGGTTAAAGATATTGCAGATAAATTAATCAAAATTTATGCTAAACGCGAGCATTTACCTGGTTACGCATTCTCAAAAGACACGATTGAGCAACATGCGTTTGAAAATGCCTTCCCATATGTTGAAACAGATGATCAGCTAAGGGCTGTGGCTGAGATTAAAGAAGATATGGAAGCGCCACATCCAATGGATCGTTTATTAATCGGAGATGTTGGATACGGAAAGACGGAAGTAGCGATGCGCGCTGCATTTAAAGCAGTCCAGGATGGGAAGCAAGTTGCCTATTTAGCACCAACAACAATTCTTTCTAAGCAACATTATGAGTCATTTGTGGCACGTTTTAAGGATTTTGATGTAAAAATTGGATTACTTAATCGTTATGTGTCAATAAAAGAACAACAGGAATTGCTAACAAATATAAAAAGTGGTAAAATAAATATCGTTGTCGGAACGCATCGAATTTTATCAAAAGATGTAATCTTTAAAGATTTAGGACTTTTAATTATCGATGAAGAACAACGCTTCGGGGTTGAACATAAAGAGAAAATCAAAGAGTTTAAAACTGAAGTTGACGTCTTAACGCTTACTGCAACACCAATTCCAAGGACATTACAAATGTCGATGATTGGTATTCGAAGTTTATCATTGATTGAGACTCCACCAATGAATCGCTATCCGGTACAAACTTATGTACTGGAAGAACATGATGGAGTAATTCGTGATGCAATCGAACGTGAATTGGCTAGGGATGGACAAGTATTCTATTTATATAATAGAGTATCAGATATAGAGAAAAGAGCGGCAAGAATACAAAAGTTAGTGCCGGATGCAGTGGTTGAATATGCTCATGGACAAATGAGTAAAGAACAACTTGAACAAACGATGGCGGATTTCGAAGAAAAGAAATTTAATGTCTTAGTTTGTACCACTATTATTGAAACAGGGATTGATATACCAAATGCGAACACTCTGATTATCTCAGATTCGTATCGATTAGGCTTATCACAACTATATCAGCTAAGAGGTCGCGTCGGAAGAAGTGATCGTATTGCTTATGCTTACTGCATGTATCCTAGAAATAAAGTATTAACTGAAAATGCTGAAAAAAGGCTACAAACAATTAAAGAATTTACTGAACTTGGTTCAGGATTCAAGATTGCCATGCGTGACTTAGCAATACGTGGAGCTGGAGATATGTTAGGAGCACAACAATATGGATTTATAGATACAGTTGGACTGGATTTATATACTCAATTGTTAAGTGAAGCAGTAGTTCACGCAAGAGAAGGTAGCAATTTTGAAGTCGCTTCATTTGAATTACCAAAATTAGAATTTGACTTTCCAACGAAAGTTGATGCGTACATACCTGATTTTTATATCAGTGATGAATCGACCAAAATTGAAATTTATCAAAAAATTAAAAAAGTTACTAATGATGAAGAATATAAAGACGTTATCGATGAATTAATTGACCGTTTTGGTGATTTCCCTGATGATGTTAAATATTTAATTGATCTGACCTTTTTAAAGAATATAACCGAACCATATATTGAAAAAACAAAATCGACTAAAAATACGATAGAATTCATATTAAAGGAAGAAATTACACAAGATATTGATGGACAGAAATTATTTGAAGCTGTTCACAAGATCGGTTCTATGATTCGTCTGGCGTATAAGGATAATCGAATAAATATTATTTTTGATTTACCAGTTGTTAAAAGGTTACAATGGTTCGAATATGCATTAGATTTATTTAAAAATTTCGAAAGATTCAAAAAAGATGTAAAAAAGGTATAATTTATTAAAAAACATAAAAACTAATGTTAGATAATTTGAAAGTGAGGTTTTGAGAAAGATGAAAGCTACTGGAGTTGTTCGTCGTATAGATGACTTAGGTCGTGTTGTAATCCCAAAAGAAATTCGTAGAACGATGCGTATTCGCGAAGGGGATTCTTTAGAAATTTTCGTTAATCAATCAGGAGAGGTTGTATTAAAAAAATATTCTCCAATCGCTGACATTTCTGCATTTGCACAACAATACGCTGATGCAATGCAAGCATCTACTAAAAAAGGTATTTTAATTGTAGACCGTGAAGATATTATTGCAGCTTCTGGAGAAATTAAAAAACAATATTTAAACCGTCGTGTTAGCCGTCCATTAAGCGACATGATTGAAAATCGTACATCTAAAATCGCTGAAGGAAAAGAAGTTTTAGAAATCGTTGATGGTGAAACAACTGAGCGTTCATTCGTAATGATTCCAATTATCTCAAATGGAGATAGCTTAGGTGCAGTTATTTTAGTAGGAACTGAAGAAGATGAATTAGTTAATGAATTAGATATTAACAGTGCTAAAATCGCAACATCATTCTTAGGTAAATACTTAGAAGGTTAATTTGAAAACAAAAAAGATACTTATCCACAATTGAGTAAATAAGTATCTTTTTTATTTTAGCTGTGTTACAAAATCTTGTTCATAATAAATTTATTGATACCAACCGGTACTCAGTGTAAAGTTTTTTTTTGTGATCTGTGGATAAGGATGATAATAATTAAGTTAAGTCAATATTATATTCAAGGATATTATTTTAGAGGATAGCTAAAAATTATTTATGTTATTATCCATTCGTATGAAGGATACTATTAATTGATTTATACATACATGGCGAAATATAATTCATGGTTTTGAAGTCACCTATTCCTTATCAAATTTCATCAAATTTTATGATAAAATTTAGGTAAATTAAATTTAAACTCAAATAAAAAAGTGTAACCGAAGTTACACTTTTTTATGTGCGCCCGGCATGGGTATTATCTAACGGGTTAAAGTCCCGAGTACGAC
>NZ_JAMQUU010000012.1:0-15250 GCF_025594975.1 Turicibacter sp. T129
TAGGCTATGTACTTTCCGCTACTTGGACGTACTCGGGACTTTAACCCGTTAGATAATACCCATGCCGGGCGCACATAAAAAAGACTTTCCCATCAAGATGAGAAAGTCCTATGTTAGGATTAGATTATTTTAAACGAGCTTCTAATTGAGCTTTTAATTCTTCGTTACCTGGTTTTCCAAGTAATGCGAACATGTTTTTCTTGTAAGCTTCTACACCTGGTTGGTCAAATGGGTTAACGCCTAAGATATATCCACTCATTGCACATGCTTTTTCGAAGAAGTATACTAAGTATCCAAAGCTATAAGCTGATAATTCTGGTAAGTCGATGATTAAGTTTGGAACTCCTCCATCAACATGAGCTAATAATGTTCCTTGGAAGGCTTTTTTATTAACAAAGTCAATTGTTTGTCCAGCTAAATAGTTTAATCCATCTAAATCTGATTCTTCAGCTTCTAATACAACTTCACGAGTTGGTTTTACTACGTTTACAACTGTTTCGAAGATGTCACGACGACCTTCTTGGATATATTGTCCCATTGAGTGTAAATCTGTTGAGAATGAAGCAGATGCTGGGAAGATTCCTTTTTGATCTTTACCTTCTGACTCTCCGAATAATTGTTTCCACCATTCATTGAAGTATAATAATGCTGGTTCGTAGTTGATTAACATTTCGATTGTTTTACCTTTTGAGTATAATGCGTTACGGATAACTGCATATTGATAAGCTTCGTTTTCTGCTAAGTTTGGATTAGCATATTCAGCACGAGCATCATTTGCTCCACGCATCATATCCTCGATGTTGATTCCACTTACAGCGATTGGTAATAATCCTACAGCCGTTAAAACTGAGAAACGTCCACCTACATTATCTGGAACGATGAATGATTCGTATCCTTCGCTAGTCGCTAATGTTTTTAATGCTCCTTTAGAAGCGTCAGTTGTTGCGTAGATACGTTTATTAGCTTCTTCACGTCCAACTTTTTCGATTAATAATTTTTTAAATACGCGGAATGCGATTGCTGGTTCAGTTGTTGTTCCAGATTTAGAGATAACATTGATTGAGAATGTTTTATCCGCTAAGTATTCAACTAACTCTTGAACGTAAGTTGAAGAAATATGATGTCCTACAAAGATAATTTGTGGTGCTTTACGTGTTGCTTTATCTTGTAAGTTGTAGAAATGATTATTTAACGCTTCAATAGCTGCACGAGCTCCAAGGTAAGATCCACCGATTCCGATAACTAATAATACATCAGAATCTGATTGGATTTTTTCTGCTGCTTTTTGAATGCGAGCAAATTCGTCTTTATCATAATTTTCAGGTAAGTCAACCCATCCTAAGAAGTCATTACCTGCTCCTGTTTGTTCATGAATACGGTTGTGAAGTACTTTTACTAATTCATTCGCGTATTCTAATTCATGTGGCGCAACAAATGATGCTGCATTCTCATAGTTAAATGATAGGAATTTTCCCATTGTGTTAATCCTCCTTGTTAACCCTTGCTATTTTCTCGAGTGAGTCTCGAATCCAAATGGGTAAATGTTGGGCTAGTGGTGCAAATCCACTTGAAGTCTCAAAGTCAGACGCCTTCATACGATGATATCGGTAATTATTATTTGCAACACCCTTTAAACTTAACCGAGCTTGATGATTATCCGAATTAAATTTAAGGACTTTTACATCAATATATTGACCGATGTTAACAAAATCACGGATATCTTTCACATATCCGTCCGACAGTTCTGAGATATGAATTAATCCATTACAATCTTCACTCAATTGGACGAACGCACCATAAGATTGGATACCAGTAACTTTCCCTCGTACGATACTCCCTTCTTTGATTTTCATCGTTTACACCTCAGTTCATACATACCCTTTCATTATATCATAAAGTTTTTTCCATATAATCGATATTGTGAATTTTTTTTACTTTGGATTTATTTTTTTATGTATCATCGGTTATCTACAGGTAAAAAAGTGTAATAAACCCTTTTATATTATATTTCTATTAGGCTCTTAAAAAGATTCTGATTGATGTGTTCTATGATGCATCAATCTTATTTTTATACTAAGACTCTAGTTATCATATTAAAATTTATTTAGCTAATTTAAAGAATACTAGTAACTCAAATGTTACCTTGCTATATCAATATAACATGATAACTTGTACAATTTAAACTATTGTCTGTTTGATTATATGATTAATTTCTAAACATAAGTCATTCTTTTTAATCATCATAAAAGCCTTAGAGATTAAATTCATTCTCTAAGGCTTCTTTTCGTGATGCTCGATTCTAAGATGTTTTTATTTCATCATGGCAGAGCTATGTTTATGACGATGTACTTTTTCAGGATATGCATAAGCAATCGCTGCATTAATGGCAACAACCACTTCACCAAATCCTGTTGTAATCATTTTGATTTTTCCATCGAACGTACAAGCATCTCCCGCTGCGAAGATTCCGTTGATACTTGTTTGTTGGCTAATATCTACACAAAGTGCGTTTTTATCTAATTCTAAATCCCACTCTTTAATTGGTCCAAGAGATGAGATAAACCCATATAAAACGATAACTTCATCAGCATGCACTAATTTTGTTTCATTAGTTGTTACGTTTGTTAATTCAACAGCCGTGACACGTCCGTTTTCTCCAGTTAAGCCTGCAGCCACATATGGCGTTAAGATTTCTACATTTGAAGCTTTTAAGTTGTCAACGCTAGAAGCATGTGCTCTAAATTCATCGCGACGATGAACGATTGAGACATTTTTAGCAACTCCATCAAGCATTAATGCCCAGTCGACAGCTGAATCTCCTCCACCAAAGATAACAACGTCTTTTCCTTTAAAGGTTTCCATTGTTGAAACGAAGTAATGAATATTTGAAAAATCATTAGCATTGGCAACGTCTAATTTACGAGGTGTAAATGCTCCATTTCCAGCAGTAATAACAATTGAACGTGAATAATGGCATTCCTTATCCGTACAGATTTTGAATGTTCCATCTTCTAACTTTTCAACAGTTTGTACGTTTGTGTTAGTCACTACGTCAATTCGATCTTTAAACTGATCCATTTGAACTTTTAATTGTTCAATCATTTCACCTGCTTTAATTTTAGGATGACCTGGTAAATCATAGATGTACTTTTCAGGATATAAGGCAGCTAATTGCCCCCCCAGCTCCGGTAAAGCATCAATAATTTTTGTTGTCATTCCGTGCATTCCTGCATAAAATGCACCGTAGATTCCAACAGGCCCAGCCCCAATAATTGTTAAATCATAAATTTTTTCCGTCATCATCTTCACCTCTTTTGATTTGATTACTACTTCTATAGTCAGCTTGTATTGACGATATTTTACAGCTTTAACTTCCATGTGTTAAATATAAATTTCATTTCTGTTTATATATATAAGTCCCGATAAGTTTTTCACATCGTGAAAACTTTAATCGGGACTATTCACTGCCTTACTACCAACGTATTTTGATAACTAAGACTGATGATAAAAACATGAAATGCATTTTGGTTTATATATAGTATAACTAAAACCAACACTCAAAACAACTTTTTGACATTAAAAGTTCTAAATAACTCCTGCCATAATTCCATAGATAACGGCAACAAAGATTCCAAATAACGTTCCACAGAACGTTTCTAGTGGTTCATGACCTAACAATTCTTTAAAACGCTTTTGATAGGTTTCATCTTGAAAGACTGAGAGATTTCCTGTCTTCATTAAATCATCTAATAATTGATTTAACATTTTGGCATGTTGGCCCGCATGACGACGAATTCCCATCGCATCATAAATGACGACTGCTGCAAAACAAAAAGAGATTGCAAATGCGGTTGAATCGATTCCATTAACGAATGCGACTGCTGTTGCAAGGGCAGCAACAAAAGCCGAATGTGAACTCGGCATTCCTCCCGTTGATAAAACAAGTGTTGGTCGCCACTCTTTTTTTGTAATCAAACGAAGTGGGACTTTAATAATTTGCGCTAATACATTAGCTAAGATTGCAGATTCTAATACATAATTAAACCACATTGTAGCTCTCCCCTTTTGCTAATAAGAAAAATTATACTTGCCGACGATGTGCGATTCGACTAGCGGCAGCTGCTGCAATAGCCCCGACTAAATCATCCATAAAGGTTTGACAACATCCTTCCGCTTTCCCTTTTTTATCAATTTCACCTAAAATTCCTGGTTTAAGCTTATCAATATAACCGTAATTTGTAAACCCAATCGATCCATAAACATTTAAAATCGAAAATGCAAGAACTTCATCAATTCCATATAAAGAGTAGTCATGATCGACCATTTCTTGTAACGGCTCTCCTAATAAATTCATTTCTGCCAATTCATCTAATCGAATGCCTGTTAGGACGGCATTTTGAACTTCTCGTTTTTTAAGAACAGCCTTGACGTTATGAAGACAAACATCTAACGTTAATCCTTCATAATAGTTTGACTGTAGAAAATACGTTAATTGTGCAATTTGTTCCAGTGTTACGCCTCTCTCATTAATTTTCTGTATGACTAATTCTTCTAATGCTTTTTGATCCATCTTAAATTCATCCCTTCAATTATCATATTTATATGTCACACCCGCATAGATATAGATTAGATACTTATTTTAAAATTTGAGGATGATCCGAATGAAGGAGCTAATTAATTGGTATTATCAACTCCAAATTGACCATTTAGAACAATTAAACGATATCTATTATACGAAGTTAGGTGACCGTTACATTTATATTATATCAGTTGGAAAAGAGAAAAATACAATTTTTTCCATCTTCTACAATTTTTACAGTATAGTACGCAGCAACGAATTCTATTATCAAAGGATAATACAACGACAGTGTTATTCGAGGGAGAACACTACTATGTGTTAGAGTCGACTGTCATACTACATGATTTTATCGACATTCGCACACTCCAGATTCCCATCATTTATCCAGAACCGTATGCACTTGCACCTGAATTAAAAGAGCGTTGGACAGCCAAAAATCGATTACATGAAGAACAATTGAACATCTTAATCGATCAACTATCCGCAGATGACCGACTCTTATTTTTCGACTTGGCTACTTATTATATTCATCTAAATGAGCAAGCTTATACATTTATCAATGAACTGATCGAGGTCAAGTACCCTGTTTCTTTATGTCATATGCGCCTGACTCCAACCAGTTATAAATTTGAATGTTTCTGTCCTAAGCTATTGACTTTAGATAATAAGTCTCGCTGCTACTGCGAATATATTCGTCACCTCTATTTAATGAATCAGGATTTAGTTCAAGTGCGATCATTTGTTCAAATTGTGAATCAAGTTAATCCACTTAGTCAAGAAGAATGGAAGCTTTTATATGCAAGATTATTTTTCCCTACTCAGTTTTACGATGCATTATTTAGCTTAAGAGAAGGTGAAAAAGTCAATATTCCATTAATCTACGAGCAAGCACTTAGCTATGCTAAATTACTCTATCAATTACCATATGAAGTGTATCGAAGCAATTTAATCGAACTTCGTATTCCTGAATGGGTCAAAACGGAGGCATTGTCAAAAACTTAAATAAAATGGTAAAAAAAGAGGCCCTACTCGAATATAACTAGTAGAGGACCTCTTTTTTACTATTATGCTAAATATTCTTCAATATTTTCAACGCCAATAACACCAGGAACTTCTTCTAATAGAATTTGTTCAATTCCGTCTTTTAACGTAGAGTCCATTGAGGCACAACCAACACATGCACCTAACATTTGCACATAGACAATTCCATCTTCAAATTTAACATATTCAACATCCCCACCATCGCGTTGTAAGTAGGGTCTTAATTTTTCTAGAATTTCAACGATCTGTTTTTCTGTTTCGTTCACTTCGATCACCTCATTAGATACTAGTTAAATTATAAAACGTAGCCCTGAAAAAGTAAACAGATATACATAAGGAGGAATACCTTTGCAACCTATTTTTTTCACTAAATTATCGACAATTGGCAATAACTATTTAATTTTAAATTATCTTGAACAGCCAGAGCTCTCTTTAGATTATGCCAATTTAGCTAAACATATAACTAATCCTCGAACTGGAATTTTAGCAGATGGAATCATTATCTTGCTTCCATCTCAACTTGCTGATTTTAAAATGATTATTTATAACCGAGATGGTTCTCGTGCTAAAACATGTGGAAACGGATTACGGCTCATCGGGCATTATTTATTAGAGATTGAACGCTTTAATCAGCCTCAAATCAAAATCGAAACTGACGCTAACGTTTCCATTTTAACACATGAAGAGGATTTAATAACTGTTGATTTAGGATTGGCCCATTCACTCATCGATCCTTGTCACCCCCTTTCCCTAAAAAGTCAAGTGACTGACTACTGCGGGGATATTGAAACACCATATGGAATTTGGCAAGTAGATATGATTTCCATGGGAAATCCTCACTTTATCATTTATACTGATGATGACCACGAGGCATTTGAGGAAGAAATGGAACGAATTTCAAAAAATTATGATGTTAATGTTGGGATGTTAACAGTTATTAATTCAAATGAATTATTATTAACCACTTACGAACGAGGGTCTGGTTTGACTAGTGCTTGCGGGACGAATGCGGCTGCCGCTGTGGCGAGTGCAGTGGCGAGACGACAAGTGAATCCATATGAATTGATTACGGTACATTTACCAGGCGGTGATCTTTATTTAAAATGGAATGAAGAGGCACATCTTTTAGCAACCGGGCGTTGCACTAAAACTTGTTGCGGAACTTACTTTTTTGAAGATGAAAAAAAGGACTTTTAAAAGTCCTTTTTATATTAGAATGTATTTTTCAATTCCAGTGGCTACGCCATCTTCTAATACACTATCTGTGACTTGGTGCGCATAGGATTTGACTTCGTCACTTGCATTTCCCATAGCAATCCCGCATCCAACAGTTGATAACATTTCGATATCATTTTTTCCATCACCAAAAGCATAGCTTTGTTCAACAGGAATACCTAAATGTTTAAGTGCCGTTAGGATACCTGTCGCTTTTGTGTTTTTCTTTGAATAAAGTTCAAATATGCGATCACTAATACTCTGAACATAATCATATTCAGGATTTTGTTCAACGAGTGATAAACAATATTCCATGGCTTCATCATTGGGACAAAGCATCTCAATTTTTTGTGTTTGAATGTCTTCTAACTGATAGTCACTAACTAAGTAGTTTCGTGAAATACCGATGCTATCAAAAATTTGATAATATTCTTTACATTCATCTTTCATGTACGAGTAGCAATCGCTTTGTAACATGTACTGGATTTGACGTTGTTCGAATTCTGCTGTGGCATTTTTTACAAAGGTGGGATCAAGTGGCTCTTTATAAATGGTTTCATTTCCAATCATTACTTGTGCTCCATTGGTTAAAATATATCCATCAAAACCAAAAGATAAAATGGCTTCACTTAAAAAAGCATACGGTCTGCCAGTGGCAATGAAAGCATAATGACCTTCTTGTTGTAAGCGACGAATGGCCTGTTTGACCTGATGACTTAAATCAATATGACCATTGATACAATCAATGAGTGTTCCATCAATATCAAAAAAGATAGCTTTTTTCATATTTAATCCCCCTCTAGACATAGAAAAATCCCTCTCGGGCTTTTATTAAATTGTAAATTC
This sequence comes from Turicibacter sp. T129, assembly GCF_025594975.1. Lineage (NCBI taxonomy): Bacteria > Bacillati > Bacillota > Erysipelotrichia > Erysipelotrichales > Turicibacteraceae > Turicibacter > Turicibacter sp. T129. Next base: position 7,682 of record NZ_JAMQUU010000012.1, read on the forward strand.
TGTTAAGTCTTTTAAAACATGTGTGGGTTGTGTGTCATAACTCATCACTTCTTCTCGTGTTGAAACACCACCTTCGATATAAATGGTCGGAACGTTTGCATTAATTCCAGCTAAAATATCTGTAAAATAATTATCTCCAATCATCGCGACTTCTGCAGCGGGAAGGTTAATTAATTCTAATGCTTTTTCCATAATAATACGTTCGGGTTTTCCGATGAAAATTGGATCGACTCCTGTTGAAACAGAGATGACTGATGTCAAAGCCCCATTTCCAGGTAATAAGCCACGCTCAGTCGGAATGGCAACGTCACCGTTTGTTGAGATGAATGTTGCTCCATTACGAATAGCTAAACAAGCTAATCCTAGCTTTTCATAGTTGATGTCACGATCTAAGCCAATAACCACATAATCAGGATTTTCACTGGTAATCGTTAATCCTTTTTCAACTAAGGCTGTTTCAAGTCCAATTTCACCAATCATATAGACTTTTGCATTTGGATTTTCATCGTAAATATATTGGGCTGTTGCCATTGATGGCGTATAAACTTGTTGTTCAGTGACCGGATATCCTAAGTCCGCTAGAACATCAGCCACCATTTGCGGTGTTTTTGTACTATTGTTTGTTAAAAATAAATATGAGATTTGTTTTTCGTGTAAAGCTTTAACAAATTCTAATGTTTCTTTAACGACTTTTGTTCCATGATAAGCTGTTCCATCTAAATCAATTAAATATCCTTTATACATAAGTCTTCCTCTTTCTTGCTATTTCTTCGATGTTGTCCATTCTTCTGAGTGTTGTTTTGGCACGATTTTTTCTACCACATAATACGGGCATCCATATGCACAATACTCAGCGATATATTCTGGAATCGTGACACATTTTAAATCTAAAGGAACGTTTTTACGTTCATTGTAGTAAAATCCTTTTAATCGAAGTTGTCCGCCTGAGAAATCTCCCACAATGACATCATATTTCTCTAAAATTTCTGTTAGTTTTTGATAAAATAATTCTTCGTCAAATTCTACGAGATGTGTTTTCACCACTTGATAACGATAACGACTCACAATCATCACCTCTTTTTTTACTATATAAATATTAAAGTATCTGTTACAATTCTGTATCAATCTGAATTCCTTAACCACTTTAAAGGGGGTTCCCTATGCTACGTAACGAAGTTCGTAGCTTTCCCCAATTGATAGGGTATGGGTCCCCTATGCCATGTGGCTCACTCAAAGAGTGAGATCATGGCTATCCTCCTCTGATAGGGCTTAAGTTCCCTGGCATTTTCGAAGAAAATGTTTCCTCAACTGCTAGGGTATGGGGTCCCTTATCCTACGTAACGAAGTTCCTAGCTTTGGCCAATTGATAGGGCTTGGGTCCCCTAGCATTTTTGAAGAAAATATATCTACCACTGGTAGGGATTTAAAAGTTTTTTGATGTAAAAACTTTTGTGGACTTATATATTAATCCAATAGTTTTATTTTATCACAAATGATCTAAAACCTCCATTATTTGCAAAGGCAAATATCGTCTCTAGTTTTTGAAGGAATGTCACCTATTTGATGACCTTCATCTATCGTTAACCTATTCTAATAAAATGTTTTCCATACCATTTTGTACACTTTGTTCAGGAGAAGCATTTGGCGCAGGTGTCTGTGTTTCATTTGTTTTTCCAGATTCATTCGTGAATGGGCTAAGAGGTGAAGCACTACTGCTTCCAATATAGTAGTATTGTGGTGTTTGTCCAGTAATCATTTTAATGACGAGCGGACTAGAAACAGTGACAGTCGTTTCCTCTGATTGAAAAGGTAATGTTACTTTTAATCTAACAGTAACTTTTAGTAAAATCTCAAGCATCGCATTATTGATGCCATACGGTTGAACAGCTGTCTCGATGTCAGTCACTACATTCCCTATAATCTTAGCTGAAACGGGAAATCGTGGCCCATATTCATGAAAAAGTGAGAGGTTAAACGCAGCCATTAAAGGGACAGAGAGTAAGATTCCATCTTCATACGGTCCGCCATAAATCGCATCTAATCCAAGTTCACTTAAATCTCCATTTTCAACAAGTAATAACTTCTCCTCTACTTGATGCGTCGCCGAGACGAGCAAACGGTTAAGTTCAGGGGTATTAATATAAACACTGCTGACATAGCCTTCATCATTTTCTTCAAAATGAATGACATCCTCTACTTTAAACGAGACTAAGTCGCTGCTCCCAATGGCTTCTTTTATAATTAAAGTTGCAATATTAACCGTTTGTTTTGAAGCATAACTCATCACAATTGTATAAATATTACTATAAACAAAATGAGCTGTATAAATGAATCCCCCTATGATTGCCATAGCAATAATTCGTCGTTTCCACTTTTTAAAATAATTCGTTGTTTTTTTTCTTCTTCGTGACTGTCTTCGCATTCGTTTCGTCATTTTTTACCGTCGCTCCTTTGTTGAATTTTTTACCAAAATAAAACCGGTTACACCAATAAACTCCATTGTGATTGCATCCCCCTAATGGCATAATGTAAGGGGTTCCCTCGAGGACCCCACCGCTAAACAAAATGAAGAAAGTCCTCAACTGGTGGGGCAATCATACATTTATTACGTGATTCTATTTTAAATAAAAATAAAACTCTTAGCTTTCCACTATGGGGGATATAAGGAGGCATCCTTGCATCAGTAATAAATGTATATTCGTAACTCGAGCAGGCTTGAACTGTTTTATATGCAAAAGGAGTGAAAAGTAATGAACTTACATGCAATTTATCATCGACCAAATCAAAATTATGCCTATTCATACGACTTAGAAACGATTCATGTACGATTACGTACTGCCAAAAATGATATCGAGCAGGTTACAGTCCGTTTTGGCGATCCTTATCATTGGATGGCCGGTGGCGGAGGTGGAAACCTAAATGCCGAAGGAGCACAAGGTTGGATTAGCCACGAAATCAAGATGAAAAAAGAAGTATCCACCGATTTATTTGATTTTTGGTTTGCTGAAGTCAAGCCGGAATTCAGACGTATGCGTTACGCCTTCATCCTTGAAAGTGAAAAACAACGAATTTTATTTGGTGAAAAAAAAATCGTCCCACTAACTGATGATGACGACTTAAACTATCCTTATTTGAACGAGATTGGAAATTTCTTCTGCTTCCCGTTTTTAAATCCAGCTGATATTTTTAACGCTCCAGAATGGGTTAAATCAACGATTTGGTATCAAATTTTCCCTGAACGATTTGCGAATGGAAATCCAGCATTAAATCCTGATCATACAGTAGAATGGGGAAGTGTCGATCCAAAGCACGATACATTCTATGGGGGGGATTTAGAAGGGGTGATTCAAAATCTTGACCACTTACAAGAGCTTGGAGTTAATGGCATCTACTTCTGCCCTATTTTCAAATCACCATCAACACATAAGTATGATACAACAGACTATTTTGAGATTGATCCACAATTTGGTGATAAAGCAACATTTAGAAGACTTGTGAAAGAAGCTCATCAACGCGGAATGAAAATTATATTAGATGCCGTGTTTAATCATTGTGGCTGGGAGTTTCCTCAATGGCAGAATGTCTTAAAATATGGTGAACAATCAACATATAAAGACTGGTTCCATATTCGAAAATTCCCATTAATAGAAAATGACTTTGATCCATTAACACAACCAGGTGGATTAAATTATGATGCTTTCGCATTCGCTCAAAATATGCCCAAGTTAAACACAGAAAATCCTGAAGTTATCGACTATTTCTTAGAAGTTGGTCGTTACTGGATTCGTGAATTTGATATTGATGGTTGGCGCTTAGATGTGTCAAATGAAGTTGATCATACATTCTGGCGCTTGTTTAGAAATGCTGTTCGTGAAGTAAAAAAAGATGTTTATATTTTAGGAGAAGTGTGGCATGATTCACAGCCATGGTTAAACGGTGATCAATTTGATGCCGTCATGAACTATCCACTAGGAGATGCTATTTTAAACTATGTCGCTCAAAATAAAATTAATTCCTCACAGTTTGTGGTTGCAATTAATAAGGTATTGACAGACTATGCAAAAAACGTGAATGAAGCTGCGTTTAACTTACTTGATAGCCATGATACTCAGCGTTTATTAACAGTTTGTGGCGGAAATAAAAAGAAAGCTTTACTCGCCTATACTTTATTAATGACACAAGCAGGGACACCATGTATTTATTACGGTAGTGAAATTGGACTAGATGGTGGGGCTGATCCACTTTGTCGAAAATGTATGATTTGGGATAAGGACTCTCAGGACCGAGAAATGTTTGATTATTTAAAGCAACTTATCCATCTTCGAAAAACATACAAAGCTTTAAGTTCTTCTGAATTAGAATGGATACAAGCTAGTGATACTGGTTCTTACCTTATTTTTAAAAAACAATTAAATGATGAAATCATTTATGTCATATTAAATAACAATAACAAATCTCAACTCATTAATTTATCTTCTTTACCAGAAGGTGTGTATACTGAATTGTTGACTAACACAGAAGTAAGCATGAAGGCTACATTACCAGTGAAACCTTATACTGCTTGGATTCTTAAGAAAATTTAAGAATGTTGCGGGGAGAACAGATATGAGTGATAATTTTGAACGCAAATCGCTGAAGCAATTGGCATGGCCAATTTTTATTGAATTAACCTTATTTATGCTGATGGGCATGGTCGATACCTTTATGCTAAGTGCCTATTCAGACTCTGCTGTTGCTGCTGTTGGAATGTCAAATCAAGTCATTAATTTAATTGCGGTAATGTTTAACTTTGTTGCCGCTGGAACTGTGATTTTAATGTCGCAAAATTTAGGAGCAAATCATCATCAAAAGGCTTGTGAAGTTGGGATCGTATCCATCGGTGCAAACTTAATCATTGGGGTTATTTTAAGTATGGTGATGGTTGTTTGTTCCAAATATATTCTTGACTTTATGAATACACCTGATGAGATCATGAACACAACTGTCACTTATACAAAAATTGTCGGGAGCTTTTTATTTTTAATGGCCATTCAACCGGTTCTTAGTGGAATTTTACGAAGCTATGGCTATACAAAGCAATCAATGATCATCACACTAATTGCAAACATTATTAACATTTTGGGCAATGCCCTCTTTATTTATGGTTTATTTGGAGCACCTGAACTCGGTCCAATTGGAGTCGCAATTTCAACAGTCTTTAGCCGTTTTATTACCGTGCTCTTAATTGCATTCATCATTGTCAGAAAAATTGATTTCTCATTTTCAGAGCAATTTTTCAAACGTTGGCCAATTCAAGATATTAAAAATATTTTAAAAATCGGGGTGCCTTCTGCCTTAGAGCAAGTCGCTTACTCAAGTTCACAAGTTGTCATTTTGTCATTTGTGTCCTTACTTGGAACATTAGCAATTACAACGAGAGTTTATACATCCAACCTTTCAATGTTCATCTATTTATTTAGCTTAGCCATTGCTCAAGCGAACCAAGTTTTAGTCGGTTATTTTATCGGTGAAGAGAAGAATGAAGAAGTCTATAAACAAACTTTTAAAACCCAAGGGTTGGCCGTTGCTGTTTCTTTGATACTTTCAATTGTTGCTTATTTCGGTAGTGATTTATTATTTGGAATCTTTACAAATGATCCGGCTATTTTAAGTCTTGGAAAATCATTATTACTCGTAAATACAGCGCTTGAGATTGGTCGCGCCTCAAACTTAGTTTTAACGAATGCGCTAAAAGCAGCGGGAGACGTTAATTATCCTTTCATTTTTGGAATTGTTGGAATGTGGCTCATCTGTATCCCAGTTGCTTATATTTTAGGAATTCATTTTAACCTTGGATTAGTTGGGATTTGGATTGCATTTGCTATCGACGAATGTTTTAGAGGGCTGATTTTCACCTTTAGATTTAGAGGCAAGAAATGGACTAATAAGTCTTTCATTTCCTAATAGCTCATGATATCCATTGACATTGTGAAAGATTGTCTTTTATAATTAGGATAGAAATAACGAGTAATAAGGGAATTTAGAGGTGAAAAACTTTGGCGAATATTAAAGACGTCGCAAAGCTTGCTAACGTTTCTGTAGCAACCGTCTCACGCGTCATCAATAACAAAGGATATGTCAATGAACATACAAAAGAGTTAGTTATGCAAGCAATTAAGGAATTAAATTACGTTCCTAATGAAATTGCACGTTCTCTGTATCGAAAATCATCAAAAATTATTGGAATTATTATTCCAGATTTAAAAAATGAGTTTTTTAATGATATGATCTCCGGAATTGAAGAAGTTATTTTACAACATGGCTATAAAACAATGCTTTGTACATCAAGAGAAAGCCTTGACCGTGAAAAAGAATACTTACAAATCTTTTCAACAAATAAAATTGATGGTCTAATTTTATGTTCGAATTCTCCAGATATCGTATCATACATCAATTTGGATATTCCTATCGTTGGATTAGATCGTATTATTAGTAAAGATATTCCATCTGTTACAGCAGATAATTATATGGGGGGAATCTTAGCAGCCAATCGATTAATTGAGGCAAATTGTAGGAAGATTGTTCAGTTCAGAGGCCCTCAAACATTATCTCCTGCTAATGAACGCGCAAACGGTTTTTTACAAACCTTACAGCGCCATCCAGATATTCAAGTTCATACAGTAGAACTAGAATTTACTCCAGATACCAATGCTGAAATCTATAACTTCTTAGTCACTCATCCTGAAATTGATGGAATTTTTGCAGCAAGTGATATTATTGCAGCAAACTGTATTCGTTGCCTAAAGAAACTAGGACGCCAAGTTCCACAAGAGATTAAAATTATCGGTTACGATAACATTAGTATTTGTGAATTTACAGATCCAACGATTTCAACAATTGCTCAACCAATAGTTTCAATGGGGGAAATCGCTGCAGAAACATTATTTAAACTAATCAATAACGAACCAATCGAACAACGACATATTTCCTTACCGGTTGAACTCATCGAACGAGAATCTACCAAATAAAAGGTTGAAACAAACGTTTATCTCGCCGTGAAGGTTAACAAAAAAAGGCTGATGACTCTTTTTGGAGTCTACAGCCTTTTTTTCAACTTTATAGGAGAGAGGCTTGTTGAAACTGGATTGGGTCACCTGGCATTTTCGAAGAAAATGTATCCTCAACTGCTAGGGCAATGGTGAGTGAAACGAACCCGTAGCTTTCCTCTACTGGTAGGGAATGGATTTTTAGTTGGAGATTTAATTAGTTATAGTATTGGAATCACTGCCGCGTTTAGACTAGACTATTTAGTAAACTTAGAAGTAAATAAACGATGATTGATTAAATAATCTAACCCAATCCGCCTATATCCTTAAGCATTCATAGTTGTACCTCATCAACTAGTTCCACTAAAACTACTATTCAATCAAACTGAATCTTTTTACTCTCTCCAACGATTGTTCTAACTAATCATACTATTTTCTTAGAGAGGCAAGTCTAAAACATACGTCACTTTTTTAGCGATAGTCCCTCATTAAATGTTGAATTGACTTTCATTTCTTAAATAGGTTAACTAATCGAGTAGGAGAT
>NZ_JAMQUU010000120.1:0-1354 GCF_025594975.1 Turicibacter sp. T129
GATTTAGGCTTGAGATATCGAATAATAAGAATGAGTCGTTATCTTTTGGTTTACCGTTTGCATATTGTTTTGTCAAATAAGTACGCTCATCCTCTAAGAATTTATAGTGATCAGAGTATTCAATTTTTTGTCCTGAACCGATAGCCATGAAATAGTTGCGGGCAACCCCAGCCACCATTTTTCCTTTTGGAACAGCTACTGAAGTAACAATCTTACCTGGGATAGGTAACACACCATGAGCATAAGTTCCGTTAGCATTTAACACAGTTGTAGCTCCGAATAATTTCTCCCAATAGTCTAATGGATTCACAACTAATAGCACTTGTGTAACATTACGTTTCCCTTCTTTAGTTAATGGAGCGATAACATTTTTCCCTAATGTAGCTGGCAATAAATCCGTTAAAGGCTTAGCTTCTTTATCAGAGTAAACACCTAAGTTTACAGAACCAGCTAAATCTTTAATCATACCGATTGGTTGGTCTTTACCTGTACCAGCTACAATTCCTTGCTCTAAAGCGATAGCGATTGATTCTGATAACATCGCACGAACGAAACGATCTAACCAAACTGGGCCTAAATCTAACATTGATTTTGAAACAGGGATGAATGCTGATAATTTATAAAGTGATGCATTTTCCTTTTTGAATCCATTTGATAATTCTTCTGTGATTTTTCCTGTTAATGGCCCCCAAACTGCACCTGCAGCTTCAGATGTACGCATGATCCATTCGATTGAACCAGTTGTATTAATGAAGTCGATTTCAGATAATAATGGATGGTTTAATTGTAAATCTTCGAATACTCGGTCAAAGATTGTTTTAGGCATTACAACGTCAATTCCTTCAAATCCACGTTTTTCTACAACTGCCTCATAGTATGAACGTTCTTCTGACGTTAATTGAGCTTGTCCACGCGCTTCTAATGTCGCACGATCACTTAACTCTTTTTGCATTTCAGAACGCGCTTCACGTAAAATATCTTGCTCGATTGAACGTGCCATTGCGCCAAATGCAGCAGCGATTTCCTTTTCATCTTGTCCTTCTAAAGCAGAACGTAATTGTTCCTGAACTTCTGTTTGTTTTAAATCTAAATTTTTCATAATTATTTGTCTCCGTTATTTTTTGATAAAAGCATTAAAAAAAGCGCTCATTAACATAGCACTTCTTTCGTGATTATTTTCTTTTTCTACCTGCGCCTCTTTAAGTTCGATAACAGGCTTGATATCTCGAATTGATAATTGAGATCGTGCGCTAATTTCTGTATCCGCATAGGCTGGAATAGGTGTTGCAGTTACCTCAAATAGTTCTACTTCATCAATATCACGATAAAATGTCCAATTATCATCCCAGCGTGT